>NZ_PTRE01000080.1 GCF_002965065.1 Escherichia sp. MOD1-EC7003 | reverse complement strand
GTGACTGCGTACCTTTTGTATAATGGGTCAGCGACTTATATTCTGTAGCAAGGTTAACCGAATAGGGGAGCCGAAGGGAAACCGAGTCTTAACTGGGCGTTAAGTTGCAGGGTATAGACCCGAAACCCGGTGATCTAGCCATGGGCAGGTTGAAGGTTGGGTAACACTAACTGGAGGACCGAACCGACTAATGTTGAAAAATTAGCGGATGACTTGTGGCTGGGGGTGAAAGGCCAATCAAACCGGGAGATAGCTGGTTCTCCCCGAAAGCTATTTAGGTAGCGCCTCGTGAACTCATCTGCGGGGGTAGAGCACTGTTTCGGCAAGGGGGTCATCCCGACTTACCAACCCGATGCAAACTGCGAATACCGGAGAATGTTATCACGGGAGACACACGGCGGGTGCTAACGTCCGTCGTGAAGAGGGAAACAACCCAGACCGCCAGCTAAGGTCCCAAAGTCATGGTTAAGTGGGAAACGATGTGGGAAGGCCCAGACAGCCAGGATGTTGGCTTAGAAGCAGCCATCATTTAAAGAAAGCGTAATAGCTCACTGGTCGAGTCGGCCTGCGCGGAAGATGTAACGGGGCTAAACCATGCACCGAAGCTGCGGCAGCGACACTGTGTGTTGTTGGGTAGGGGAGCGTTCTGTAAGCCTGTGAAGGTGGCCTGTGAGGGTTGCTGGAGGTATCAGAAGTGCGAATGCTGACATAAGTAACGATAAAGCGGGTGAAAAGCCCGCTCGCCGGAAGACCAAGGGTTCCTGTCCAACGTTAATCGGGGCAGGGTGAGTCGACCCCTAAGGCGAGGCCGAAAGGCGTAGTCGATGGGAAACAGGTTAATATTCCTGTACTTGGTGTTACTGCGAAGGGGGGACGGAGAAGGCTATGTTGGCCGGGCGACGGTTGTCCCGGTTTAAGCGTGTAGGCTGTTTTTCCAGGCAAATCCGGAAAATCAAGGCTGAGGCGTGATGACGAGGCACTAAGGTGCTGAAGTAACAAATGCCCTGCTTCCAGGAAAAGCCTCTAAGCATCAGGTAACATCAAATCGTACCCCAAACCGACACAGGTGGTCAGGTAGAGAATACCAAGGCGCTTGAGAGAACTCGGGTGAAGGAACTAGGCAAAATGGTGCCGTAACTTCGGGAGAAGGCACGCTGATATGTAGGTGAAGTGATTTACTCATGGAGCTGAAATCAGTCGAAGATACCAGCTGGCTGCAACTGTTTATTAAAAACACAGCACTGTGCAAACACGAAAGTGGACGTATACGGTGTGACGCCTGCCCGGTGCCGGAAGGTTAATTGATGGGGTTAGCGGTAACGCGAAGCTCTTGATCGAAGCCCCGGTAAACGGCGGCCGTAACTATAACGGTCCTAAGGTAGCGAAATTCCTTGTCGGGTAAGTTCCGACCTGCACGAATGGCGTAATGATGGCCAGGCTGTCTCCACCCGAGACTCAGTGAAATTGAACTCGCTGTGAAGATGCAGTGTACCCGCGGCAAGACGGAAAGACCCCGTGAACCTTTACTATAGCTTGACACTGAACATTGAGCCTTGATGTGTAGGATAGGTGGGAGGCTTTGAAGTGTGGACGCCAGTCTGCATGGAGCCGACCTTGAAATACCACCCTTTAATGTTTGATGTTCTAACGTGGGCCCCTTATCGGGGTTGCGGACAGTGTCTGGTGGGTAGTTTGACTGGGGCGGTCTCCTCCTAAAGAGTAACGGAGGAGCACGAAGGTTGGCTAATCCTGGTCGGACATCAGGAGGTTAGTGCAATGGCATAAGCCAGCTTGACTGCGAGCGTGACGGCGCGAGCAGGTGCGAAAGCAGGTCATAGTGATCCGGTGGTTCTGAATGGAAGGGCCATCGCTCAACGGATAAAAGGTACTCCGGGGATAACAGGCTGATACCGCCCAAGAGTTCATATCGACGGCGGTGTTTGGCACCTCGATGTCGGCTCATCACATCCTGGGGCTGAAGTAGGTCCCAAGGGTATGGCTGTTCGCCATTTAAAGTGGTACGCGAGCTGGGTTTAGAACGTCGTGAGACAGTTCGGTCCCTATCTGCCGTGGGCGCTGGAGAACTGAGGGGGGCTGCTCCTAGTACGAGAGGACCGGAGTGGACGCATCACTGGTGTTCGGGTTGTCATGCCAATGGCACTGCCCGGTAGCTAAATGCGGAAGAGATAAGTGCTGAAAGCATCTAAGCACGAAACTTGCCCCGAGATGAGTTCTCCCTGAGACTTTAAGTCTCCTGAAGGAACGTTGAAGACGACGACGTTGATAGGCCGGGTGTGTAAGCGCAGCGATGCGTTGAGCTAACCGGTACTAATGAACCGTGAGGCTTAACCTTACAACGCCGAAGATGTTTTGG
>NZ_PTRE01000007.1 GCF_002965065.1 Escherichia sp. MOD1-EC7003 | reverse complement strand
GCCCTGGAAAGTTGATCTGAGCTCTCAGTAAATATCAATACGGTTCTGACGAGCCGCTTACAGTGGAGCAGCAACCATGTATTTTAAGTATTTCACCAATGCTACCGTGATTAGCGTAAAGGATTTTTTGGCCTATAATGGGGGTAAACTCAGGATATATCGATTCAAGTAATTTGTCGTAATTTGTTGTGATGATTGAATGAGGGTGAATCTTTCTCAGAAGTTCAATTTCACCGTTGTTTACGATTTCTTTTTCTTGTAACAATGAGTTGAAAATACTAGATACTTTGTATTTAAAATAAATACTTGGCTCATTGCCTGCATCAAATAACTCTGCTGGAAATTCTTTCTCTCCATCACCCCATGCCCACTCGTTATAAGAATCAGAAAATACACTGCCGATATCAATCAACTCGGGGTATTCTGTTTATAATAGGCAAATCTTTTATCGATGTTAGGACATTCATTAGCAAGTTGCTGAAGAAGTTCTTCCCAGTTTGGGCCAGAAAGATATCTCTTGGTTAATCCCGATCCAACAAAAAGTATGGGTTGGCATCCCATTCCTTCAAGACATGTCTTTATATCATCACTAACGTCTTCGATGTATTGATGGTAGTTATTTGGCATTTAAGACTCCTTTGCTGTGCAATCTTATTAAATCGCTTGCATGAGGCGGTGGCGGTTGTGCACAAATTCACCCCACCAATTCATCAAGTCTATACGTTGTTCAAGGTAAGTTGAACGATTGTATGCTCTTCGAACTTCATTTTTATCACTGTGAGCAAGTGCCGCTTCAATTACGTCCGGATTAAAACCAGCTTCATTTAGTGCTGTACTTGCTATAGAACGTAATCCATGAGCAACAAGCTTCCCACCATAACCAATGCGCTTAAGCGCGGCATTCGCAGTCTGGCTATTCATTGGTTGTTTAGGGTCATTTCTGCTTGGGAAAACATGCTCACGATGTGCGCTAATAGGTTGCATCACTTCTAGAATTTCTAATGCCTGCGTGGATAAAGGAACTATGTGCTCTCGTTTGGCCTTCATCCGTTCGGCTGGAATCATCCAGAGCTTTGCATCGAGATCGATCTCTGCCCATCGAGCACCGGAAGCTTCAGCAGGACGCACTAGAGTCAGAAGCTGCCATTCAATGAGACAGCGAGTCGGAACAGACAGATTTGACATGAACAAAGAACGCATCAGCTTTGGTAATTCTTCTGGCCTCAGCGTCGGCATGTTTTGTTTTCTGGGCTTTTCAAAGGCCATCCCAACACCTGATGCTGGATTGGCATCAATCAGACCAGTGTTTACGGCATAAATCATTATCTCGTTAATGCGCTGTACAAGTCGGCGCACTGTCTCGAGTGCTCCACGAGCTTTGATTGGCTCAAGGGCTTCAACTAGTGTTCGGGCTTTTATTTGCTGGACAGGAATCTCCCCGATGGCAGGGAATACGTCTTTTTCCAGTGAGCGCCATATATCTTTAGCGTAATCAGGGGTAACGCTTTTGCTTTTTATCTGGAACCAGTTGGTCGCAACAGTCGAAAAAATACTGTCTAGAGCTATCTGTTGTTGTTCTTCGATAAATTCAGCTTGAACTTGTGGGTCTATACCATTAGCCAACAAAGCAAGGTAATCCGCTCTTAACCGTCGAGCATCAGCAAGTGAAAGGGCGGGGAAAGCACCAAGCCCCATCATTGTCCGCTGTTTTGTTGCTGGACGTTGATAACGGAAACGCCACAACTTCTTACCGTTCGTTTTAATGAGCAGAAAAAGGCCATCGCCATCATGTAACGTTAGATCCTTTTCTAACGCTTTAGCGCGCAGAACTTCTGTGTTGGTCAGGGGGCGTGTCGTTCTTGCCACTGTGACCGCTCCTTCATGAATTGGTATACGCGTTTAGGTATACATCCTACCGTATACCTAAACGTATACCAATAATCACTGGATTTAGCTGGATATCCTCGGACAACGGTAGACACAAAAAAGCCCGCAGAGCTTGTGCCATGCGGGCTTTCAGGATTTCTCCGGACGTATCCGGAAGAGCAAGTGGTGGAGCTGGCGGGAGTTGAACCCGCGTCCGAAATTCCTACATCCTCGGTACTACATGCTTAGTCAGTCTTTACATTCGCTTGCCAGCTGCGGACGGACACGCCACTAACAAACTAGCCTGATTAAGTTTTAACGCTTCAACCCCAGGCAGGGCTTCCACGCGATCTCTTTTGGGTTTGACCTCTCTTGATCCCCGTCCTAAGAGCGGAGGCTAGGGAGAGAGGGCTCTGAGCAGGTTATTAAGCTGCTAAAGCGTAGTTTTCGTCGTTTGCGACTATTTTTTGCGGCTTTTTACGAGGCCAACCGCCCCTCGGCATGCACCTTGGGTTTCGCAAATCCCGTCGAATCCAGAATCAGCCCCAATGTGTAACGGTAAGTATACCAGATTTATGAGCGCCATGACCAGCCTCAATGGCGTTATCGTTAAATATTTAGCGCCCATGTAGCCTGATTTTTATTCGATTAAGCAACGAGATGGCAACATTTGCGTCGGATGTGATAGCTAATAAGGTGTTCATTCGCGCCGCCGGAGAGGGAGGCGCGGTGAGGAGCTGGTCAATAATTGGAATGCAGGTTTAACGGTGGGCGTTTTTCATGATACGCGCTTTATCCACCTGCCATTCGCGTTCTTTGATATCTGAACGTTTATCGTGCTGCTTCTTACCTTTGGCGACGCCGATTTTCACTTTGCACCAGGCATTTTTCCAGTACAGGGAGAGCGCCACTACGGTATAGCCTTCTCGATTGACGCGACCGTACAATGAGTCCAGTTCGCGCTGGTTGAGAAGTAACTTGCGGGTACGGGTAGGATCGCACACCACATGCGTGGAAGCTACAGCCATTGGCGTGATGTTAGCGCCAAACAGGAATGCTTCTCCGTCACGTAGAAGGACGTAGCTGTCGCTGATATTGGCTTTTCCTGCGCGCAGGGATTTAACTTCCCAGCCTTGCAGGGCAAGTCCCGCTTCGAACTCTTCTTCGATAAAGTATTCGTGACGGGCGCGCTTGTTAAGCGCGATGGTCGCTGAACCAGGTTTATGTGCTTTTTTCTTCGTCATAAGCGTCGTGAATCATCGGTAATCTGAAATCGAAAACACCCCATATCATTCCTGCGGGGGACAAGGCTCTATCTTAGCATGAACCCGAAGTTACCCGGCGCCGGGATAGCGTTTTTTTTACAGCAGGATAAATGATATTATTTGTTGGATTTTTGTTGATGGAAATTGTTATGCCTCAGATTAGCCGGACCGCACTGGTACCCTACAGCGCGGAGCAAATGTATCAGTTAGTGAATGACGTTCAGTCTTATCCTCAGTTTTTGCCGGGTTGTACCGGAAGTCGGATTCTGGAGTCTACTCCTGGGCAGATGACCGCGGCGGTAGATGTCTCTAAGGCTGGGATCAGCAAAACGTTTACTACCCGCAACCAGTTGACCAGTAACCAAAGTATTCTTATGAATCTGGTGGATGGGCCGTTCAAGAAATTGATCGGCGGTTGGAAGTTTACGCCGTTGAGTCAGGATGCGTGCCGCATCGAGTTTCATCTCGACTTTGAGTTTACCAATAAGCTGATTGAACTTGCTTTTGGTCGCGTATTTAAAGAGCTGGCGGCTAATATGGTCCAGGCTTTTACGGTTCGTGCAAAAGAGGTTTACAGTGCCAGGTAAAATTGCTGTTGAGGTGGCTTATGCATTGCCAGAGAAGCAATACCTGCAACGTGTAACAGTGCAGGAGGGGGCTACGGTTGAAGAGGCAATTCGCGCCAGTGGTTTGTTGGAACTGCGTACAGATATTGATTTAACTAAAAACAAAGTCGGCATTTACAGCCGTCCAACAAAACTCAGCGATACGGTGCATGATGGCGATCGTGTGGAGATTTATCGCCCTCTCATTGCCGATCCGAAAGAGCTTCGTAGACAGCGGGCAGAAAAATCAGCGAATAAATAGCAGGTGGAAAAAAAGGTGCTTATTGAGCACCTTTTTTAACGTCTTTGAGAGCAACTTTAATTATTCGTTACCACTCAGCGCAGGTTTGTTATCAATGTTGGTTAATACACCGCTGCTATTAAAGGTCAGCGTCAGCGTTTGCTGCGTTACACCTTCATGACCTGGTTGTTGGCGGAAGACATAGAACCAGGTATCAGTACCAAATGGATCGGACATCAGCGGTGTACCCAATGCGTACGCAACTTGTTGTTGCGTCATGCCAACACGTATTTTGGATACGTCGTTAGCGGTCAGGTAGTTCCCCTGGTTGATGTCAGGACGGTAAACCACTCGCTCCAGAGTGGAACAGCCTGCGGTCAACATCAATAGTACTGCTGCTGCAGCAGTCAGCGTTTTACAGCGCATAGTGATTTGATTCCTTTTCGGGCCCGAGCAGTACGTGGCTCATCTGTAATATGCCGATGATAATAGACCTTTCATCACTTTAAAACCTTTTGCTTTCCGGTCTTACGGCGTTTTGCTGTTTACTCTGACCGTGAAGCAGGAAAAAAGTTTACGCCGCAAGCAGTTCTTTCGCATTCGCCAGTGTGTTACGTGTGACTTCACTGCCACCAAGCAGGCGCGCCAGCTCCTGTAACCGCGCTTTTTTATCCAGGGATTGCATATGCGTTTCGGTCATCGCACCATCGGTGTCTTTGCTGACAAAATAGTGTTGATGACCACATCCCGCGACTTGTGGCAGGTGGGTAACACACATTACCTGGGTTGATTCGCCAAGTTGACGCAGCAATTTGCCGACGACGGCAGCTGTTGGGCCGCTAATCCCCACATCCACTTCATCAAAAATCAGTGCCGGGGTTTCCATTTTACGCGCCGTGATGACCTGAATTGCCAATGCGATGCGGGACAATTCACCACCGGATGCGACTTTGGCAATAGGTTGCATTGGCTGACCTGGGTTGGTGGTTACCCGGAACTCAATACGATCGGCACCGTCAGCGCCCAGGTGATGTTCGTCAAATTTAACATCAATCGTAAACTGCCCATGCGGCATAGAGAGCGCCTGCATACTGTCGGTGATCAGCTGTGCAAGTTCTTCTGCATAGTGCTGGCGTTGCTGGTGTAATGCACGTGCCGTTTCCAGCGCTTGTTGATGATGTTTCGTTACCGCCAGCGCGAGAGTTTCTTGTGAGTCGGCCTGATCGTCCAGTTGCTGCTGTTCTTCTAGTAGCGACTGGTAATACTGTGGCAATGCCTCTGGGTTAACGTGATGTTTACGTGCCAGCGAAATCTGTTTTGAGATGCGCTGTTCAAGTTCAAACAATCGATTAGGATCGAGATCCAGACGATCGCAGTAGTGGCGCAGTTCGTCGCTGGCTTCAGCAATCTGGATGGCAGCTTCTTCCAGCATATCAAGTACGCCGGACAGTTTGCTGTCCATGCCAGTCAATTCGCTCACCAGCTGTTTAGCTGTGTAAAGCTGACTTTGCAGGTTTGCGTCTTCGCCGTCGGCCATTAATGCCAATGCATTCTGGCTGGTCGTCAGCAATTGACCGCTGTTCGCCAGACGTTTGTACTCTTCGTCGATTTGCTCAAACTCTCCGGGCTGCGGATTAAATTCGTTAAGTTCTTTTAATTGGTATTGCAGCAGTTCCGCACGGGCGGCGCGCTCCTGACTGAGTTGTTGATGATGCGCGAGGTCGCGACAGCTTTGGTGCCACAATTGATAACGTGCATTCATTTCCAGGAGCAGAGAGGTTTCATTGGCGTAGCCATCAAGCAGGAATTTTTGGTGCTCGGGTTTGGTGAGTAACTGATGAGCGTGCTGACCATGGATCTGAATGAGCAACTGACCCAGTTCGCGCAGTTGTGACAGAGGAACCGCTGTACCGTTGATAAAACCACGGGAGCGACCATCGCTACTGATGACGCGACGAAGCAGGCATTCATGGCCATCTTCCAGTTGGTTTTCTTCCAGCCAGCGCAGTGCTGCGGGTGTAGCTTTCAGAGAAAAACGGGCACACAGGTCTGCGCGAGTAGCGCCGGTACGCACCATGTCGGCTTCAGCACGACCACCGAGACACAGGCCGAGTGCATCTATTGCAATAGATTTACCCGCGCCAGTCTCGCCGGTTATTACGGTCATGCCGCTGTGAAAGTCAATCTCAAGCTCACGAACGATAGCAAAGTTGCTGATGGTCAGTTGTGCCAACATAGTTGTTTTCCTGTATGAAAAACCATTACTGTTATTGTGTACAGTATAAACTGGTTTTATATACAGTAAAGAGGCTGGTGTGAAATTAGAATAATTTTTTTGACCAGCCGAGTTTGGTGCTTAATGTATTGAAATAGCTGTAATCTTTCGGATGAATCAGATTCAGGTGGTAATCACAGCGACGAATCAGGACATCTTCACCTTCCTGAATCGGCAGTGCTATCTGGCTGTCGCAACTGATTTCCAGGTCGTTACGGCGATGTGAAAAACGTAGACGGATCGTGCTGTTGCTGTTTATGACCAGTGGTCGCGCTGACAACGTATGCGGGAACATGGGCACCAGGGTAATCGCATCCAGAGAAGGGGTCAGAATCGGACCGCCCGCTGAGAGGGAATAGGCTGTGGAGCCTGTTGGCGTCGAAATGATCAGCCCATCGGAACGCTGAGAAAACGCAAAAATCTCGTCGATATACACCTCGAACTCAATCATATGCGCCACTTTGCCTGGATGAAGTACCACTTCGTTAATCGCCGTGCTGATGCGTTTCTGGCAATCTTGCTGACAGACCTGCGCCTCCAGCAAAAAACGTTTCTCGCTGATGTAGTGGCCTTCCAGTACATCGGCTAATTGTTGCTGGGCGTTATCGGGGTCAAGGTCAGTCAGGAAACCCAGATTGCCGCGGTTGATTCCAATAACTTTAATGTCGTAGCGGGCGAGCGTGCGCGCCGCGCCCAGCATATTGCCATCGCCGCCAACGACTACCGCGAGATCAGCCAGTTGCCCAATCTCCGCGAGCGTTCCTGTTTTCACATTCTTCAGTTGCAGTTCATGAGCGATTTGTTGCTCAACGATGACCTCGTAACCTTTTGTGCACAGCCAGCGGTAGAGCATTTCATGTGTTGTCAGTGCAGTGGGGTGCCGTGGGTGTCCCACAATGCCAATACACTTGAAATGATTATTCATTTTCCGAGGTCCTTGTTGCGAAGATTGATGACAATGTGAGTGCTTCCCTTGAAACCCTGAAACTGATCCCCATAATAAGCGAAGTTAGCGAGATGAATGCGAAAAAAACGCGGAGAAATTCATGAGTAGTAAAGAACAGAAAACGCCTGAGGGGCAAGCCCCGGAAGAAATTATCATGGATCAGCACGAAGATATTGAGGCAGTTGAGCCAGACGCTTCTGCTGAGCAGGTGGATCCGCGCGATGAAAAAATTGCGAATCTCGAAGCTCAGCTGGCTGAAGCCCAGACCCGTGAACGTGACGGCATTTTGCGCGTAAAAGCGGAAATGGAAAACCTGCGTCGTCGTACTGAACTGGATATCGAAAAAGCCCACAAATTCGCGCTGGAGAAATTCATCAACGAATTGCTGCCGGTGATTGATAGTCTGGATCGCGCGCTGGAAGTTGCTGATAAGGCTAACCCGGATATGTCCGCGATGGTCGAGGGCATTGAGCTGACGTTGAAGTCAATGCTGGATGTTGTGCGTAAGTTTGGCGTTGAAGTGATCGCCGAAACTAACGTGCCGCTGGACCCGAATGTGCATCAGGCCATCGCAATGGTGGAATCGGATGACGTTGCGCCAGGTAACGTACTGGGCATTATGCAGAAGGGTTATACACTGAACGGTCGTACGATTCGCGCGGCGATGGTTACTGTAGCGAAGGCAAAAGCTTAATTTCTGTTTTCGTAATAAATCACGGCCCTGCATGCGAATGTCGGGCCGTTTTCGTTACTCCGACACACTCTCGCGCAGCGGTTTCACAGGAAAAACTCTTACCTGCTTAATCATATTGTCCTGTACATCGAGAATATCGATATCGTACTCGCAAATACGCACGCGAGTGCCTGCGACAGGAATCTCTTCCAGTGCCTCAAGAATGACGCCATTAACTGTGCGGGCATCATCTTCCGGTAGATGCCAGTTAAAGGCTTTGTTGATTTCCCGCACGTTGGCAGTGCCATCAATAATCACTGAGCCGTCATTTTGCGGCGTGACCTCTTCGGCAAGTGTTGGCGACATTGACGTGGTGAAATCGCCGACAATCTCTTCCAGAATATCTTCAACCGTCACCAACCCCTGAATATCTCCATACTCGTTGACGACCAGGCCGACTTTCTTTTTGTTGCGCTGAAACTTCACCAGCTGCGTACTAAGCGGTGTGCCTTCCGGGACAAAATAGATTTCGTCTGCGGCGCGCAGCATAGTTTCTTTAGTGAACTCTTTTTTCTCCGACATGAGTCGCCAGGCTTCACGTACTCGCAGCATGCTGATGGCGTCATCCAGCGAGTCACGGTAGAGCACGATGCGTCCGTGAGGTGAGTGAGAGAGTTGGCGGAGAATTGATTTCCAGTCATCGTTGATATCAATACCGATAATTTCACTGCGAGGTACCATGATGTCATCGACAGTCATTTTTTCCAGATCGAGTACCGACAACAGCATATCCTGATTGCGACGGGAAATTTGTGACCGCGATTCATGCACAATGGTGCGCAACTCTTCTTTGCTTAAAGAGCCGCTAACCACGATATCGGTTTTGATGCCCATCATGCGCATTAACATGCGGGTAATCGCGTTCAGCAACCAGACCAGCGGCATCATCAAAATTTGCAGCGGTGCTAACAGAAAACTACTTGGATAGGCGACTTTTTCCGGGTACAACGCGGCAATGGTTTTCGGCAATACTTCAGCAAAAACCAGTACGACAAACGTCAGCACACCAGTCGCAATTGCCACGCCCGCATCGCCGTACAAACGCATCCCAACAATAGTGCCGAGCGCGGAGGCCAGAATATTGACCAGATTATTGCCGATTAACACCAGGCTAATCAGGCGGTCTGGCTTACGCAGCAATTTTTCGACGCGTTTGGCCGAGCGATTACCCTGTTTCGCCATATGCCGCAGACGATAGCGGTTGAGTGTCATCATTCCGGTTTCGGACCCGGAAAAATAGGCTGAAATGACCACCATGATGATCAGAATAATGATCAACGTGGTAGTAGAAATGTGTTCCAGGGGAAACTCCTTTTCTGGGGTTAGCTGATTAACTGCTGGACAATACGGCTGCCGAAGTAGGCCAGTGTCAGAATGACCGCACCAGCGACGTTAAACCAGACGACGCGTCGTCCACGCCATCCTTCATGATAATGTCCCCACAGCAGCACAATATAGACAAACCATGCCACAATAGAGAGCACGGCCTTGTCGATATTTTCCATGCTAAATAAGTTGTGCATGTAGAACAGACCAGTGCAAAGAGTGAGCGTTAGTAGCACCACGCCAATTTGTGTGATGTGGAACATTTTACGCTCGATACTCATTAATGGTGGCATTTCCTGGTTAAATGCCAGCTTCTTGTTCTTCAGTTGGTAATCAATCCATGCCAGTTGCAGCGCGTACAGGGCGGCAATAATCAGCGTGGCATAGGAAAAGAGCGATAAGCCAATGTGCACCAGCATCCCAGGCGTTGCTTCCAGATGGGTGATGTATTCATTGGGCATGAAGGTCGCCAGCGCCAGGTTGATAAGCGCAAAGGCATAAATAATGGGTAGCAGCAACCAGCCGCGGTTGCGAGAAGCCACGATGGTCATCACCGTACCGATCATCAAACTGACCAGCGAACCAACGTTCAGAAGGCTGAGGTTTTGTCCGCTATCACCGTCGGGCAGGATGCGGGCTTCCAGAGCGATTGCGTGGCAGACCAGCGCGATGACCGCAGAAATAATAGCCATGCGCTGCCAGCCGCCGTTTTTTTGCAGCAGACCGGGAACAATCAGCGCAAGACTGACGGAGTAGGCGACAAGCGCGAGCAGAGCAAAAACGGGCATAGTGGTGTCGACAGTTTGAGCAATAAGAAAGAGAAGCAGTATAGCGTCAGGTGAACGCTGCTCCAACCGTTGCATAACAACAAAGACGCCTTCATGTTATACTGCGGCAAAATACTGATGATGTGTCGCGATTGCGGCCAACCGTTTCCACCCCAGGCGAGAGACAATGTTTGATAATTTAACCGATCGTTTGTCGCGCACGCTGCGCAATATCAGTGGCCGTGGACGCCTCACTGAAGACAACGTAAAAGATACGCTGCGCGAAGTGCGCATGGCGCTGCTGGAGGCGGACGTCGCTCTGCCGGTAGTGCGTGAGTTTATCAATCGCGTAAAAGAGAAAGCGGTTGGTCATGAAGTTAATAAGAGCCTGACGCCGGGGCAGGAGTTCGTCAAAATCGTCCGTAACGAACTGGTTGCGGCGATGGGCGAAGAGAACCAGACCCTGAATCTGGCTGCGCAACCGCCTGCAGTCGTGCTGATGGCGGGCCTGCAAGGTGCCGGTAAAACAACCAGTGTCGGTAAACTCGGTAAGTTCCTGCGCGAGAAGCACAAGAAAAAAGTGCTGGTGGTTTCTGCCGACGTTTATCGTCCGGCGGCAATCAAACAACTTGAGACGCTGGCAGAGCAGGTGGGCGTCGACTTCTTCCCTTCAGATGTTGGTCAGAAACCGGTTGATATCGTTAACGCGGCGCTGAAAGAAGCCAAACTGAAATTCTACGACGTGCTGCTGGTGGATACCGCGGGTCGTTTGCACGTTGACGAAGCGATGATGGACGAGATCAAACAAGTCCATGCGTCGATTAATCCGGTTGAAACCCTGTTTGTGGTTGACGCCATGACCGGTCAGGATGCGGCCAATACGGCGAAAGCATTCAATGAAGCGTTACCTCTTACCGGCGTAGTGTTGACCAAAGTGGACGGCGATGCCCGCGGCGGTGCGGCGCTTTCTATTCGTCACATTACAGGCAAACCGATCAAGTTCCTCGGTGTTGGCGAGAAAACTGAGGCGCTGGAGCCGTTCCATCCGGACCGCATCGCGTCGCGTATTCTCGGCATGGGCGATGTTCTGTCGCTGATCGAAGATATCGAAAGCAAAGTTGACCGCGCACAGGCTGAGAAATTAGCCAGCAAGCTGAAAAAAGGCGACGGCTTCGATCTCAACGATTTCCTTGAGCAACTGCGTCAGATGAAAAATATGGGCGGCATGGCCAGCCTGATGGGCAAACTGCCGGGTATGGGGCAGATCCCGGATAACGTCAAGTCGCAGATGGACGATAAAGTGCTGGTGCGTATGGAAGCCATCATCAACTCGATGACGATGAAAGAGCGCGCTAAGCCAGAAATTATCAAAGGTTCGCGTAAACGCCGTATCGCTGCCGGTTGCGGTATGCAGGTGCAGGACGTTAACCGTCTTCTGAAGCAGTTCGACGACATGCAGCGCATGATGAAGAAAATGAAGAAGGGGGGAATGGCGAAGATGATGAGAAGCATGAAGGGAATGATGCCGCCGGGATTTCCTGGTCGATAATCGGCCTGACTTGTTTGCCATTTTGGCACCGGGGTGTGCTCGTCATCCTCACGTATTACGTGTACGCTCCGGTGACAGCGCGCATTCCGGCACCAAACTGGCTGCACCGCCAACGGCCTTTTACAGCAGAGTTAGCAACTGTTGATTGCAATTCCCGCAAAAATGAGTAAAATTTTCGGGCTTTTAATATGACACCGGACTCCGTTCCTCGATGGGGGCCGGTTGTTTTATTCACACAAGAGGATGTTATGGTAACTATTCGTTTAGCACGTCACGGCGCTAAAAAGCGTCCGTTCTACCAGGTTGTTGTCGCTGACAGCCGTAATGCACGCAACGGTCGCTTCATCGAGCGCGTTGGTTTCTTCAACCCAATCGCCAGCGAAAAAGAAGAAGGCACTCGCCTGGATCTGGATCGCATCGCTCACTGGGTTGGCCAGGGCGCAACTATTTCTGATCGCGTTGCTGCGCTGATCAAAGAAGTAAACAAAGCAGCTTAATCTGTCACGGTGGTCATGATGAGCAAACAACTCACCGCGCAAGCACCTGTTGATCCCATCGTTTTGGGAAAAATGGGTTCGTCTTACGGTATTCGTGGGTGGCTCAGAGTGTTTTCTTCCACCGAAGACGCCGAAAGCATTTTTGACTATCAGCCCTGGTTTATCCAGAAGGCGGGTCAGTGGCAGCAAGTCCAGCTGGAAAGCTGGAAGCACCACAATCAGGACATGATCATCAAGCTGAAAGGCGTTGACGATCGTGATGCGGCGAACCTGCTGACGAATTGTGAAATTGTCGTGGATTCATCGCAACTGCCTCAGCTTGAAGAGGGTGACTACTACTGGAAAGACCTGATGGGCTGCCAGGTAGTAACCACAGAAGGCTACGATCTCGGTAAAGTCGTCGATATGATGGAAACCGGATCTAATGACGTTCTCGTCATTAAGGCAAACCTGAAAGATGCGTTTGGTATCAAGGAACGTCTCGTACCGTTCCTCGATGGGCAGGTTATCAAGAAAGTCGATCTCACTACTCGTTCAATCGAAGTAGATTGGGATCCTGGTTTTTAAACCACCGGATAAACGGTAAAAGACGGCGCTATGTGGATTGGCATAATTAGCCTGTTTCCTGAAATGTTCCGCGCAATTACCGATTACGGGGTAACTGGCCGGGCAGTTAAAAATGGCCTGCTGAGCATCCAGAGCTGGAGTCCTCGCGACTTCACGCATGACCGGCACCGTACCGTGGACGATCGTCCTTACGGCGGTGGACCGGGGATGTTAATGATGGTGCAACCCTTGCGGGATGCCATTCATGCAGCAAAAGCCGCGGCGGGTGAAGGCGCAAAGGTGATTTATCTGTCACCACAGGGGCGCAAGCTTGATCAAGCGGGCGTCAGCGAACTGGCAACGAATCAAAAATTGATTCTGGTATGCGGTCGCTACGAAGGTATAGATGAGCGCGTGATCCAAACCGAAATTGACGAAGAATGGTCAATTGGCGATTACGTTCTCAGTGGTGGTGAGTTACCAGCAATGACGCTGATTGACTCCGTTTCCCGGTTTATTCCGGGAGTACTGGGACATGAAGCCTCGGCAACGGAAGATTCCTTTGCTGAAGGATTGCTGGATTGCCCGCACTATACGCGGCCTGAGGTGTTAGAAGGGATGGACGTTCCGTCGGTGTTACTGTCGGGCAACCATGCCGAGATACGTCGCTGGCGTTTGAAACAGTCGCTGGGCCGTACCTGGCTTAGAAGACCTGAACTTCTGGAAAACCTGGCTCTGACTGAAGAGCAAGCAAGGTTGCTGGTGGAGTTCAAAACGGAACACGCACAACAGCAACATAAACATGATGGGATGGCGTAAGCCCCCGAGATATCAGTTTACCCAGGATAAGAGATTAAATTATGAGCAACATTATTAAGCAACTTGAACAAGAGCAGATGAAGCAGGACGTACCTTCCTTCCGTCCGGGTGATACCGTGGAAGTGAAAGTATGGGTTGTTGAAGGTTCCAAAAAACGTCTGCAGGCATTCGAGGGCGTGGTTATCGCTATTCGTAACCGCGGTCTGCACTCTGCATTCACTGTTCGTAAAATTTCCAACGGCGAAGGCGTTGAGCGTGTCTTCCAGACTCACTCTCCGGTAGTTGACAGCATTTCTGTCAAACGTCGTGGTGCTGTTCGTAAAGCTAAACTGTACTACCTGCGTGAGCGTACTGGTAAGGCTGCTCGTATCAAAGAGCGTCTTAACTAAGATTTCGCTTAAGCGACATCCTGTTAAGAAGGGCTGGCCAATGGGCTGGCCCTTTTTTTATCCGGTGCGCCGTAAAACCCCGTCCTGTAGGGCGTGGAGGATGTTAACTGTTTGATCGTGTTTTAAGGTGTCGTAATCACCACTGCGACGCGGCGGTTCTCGGCGCGGTCCTGGGCGGTCTTGTTGCTGGCGATGGGATATTTTTCCCTAAACCCTGTGCGGTACGTAGCTGCTGAGTATTTTTAGCCTGTAAGTGAAGCTGCCACTCTTCCATTTCATCCAGCAGACTGTTGAAGTCGAGTGCGAAGCGGTGAAATTCTGCAATGCGCTCTTCCGAAACTTTATTGGTGGGGGGGTAATTAATTTAATCGTATTGTACTGGCATTTTCATCAACCCCTTTTTGCCATACTTCATGCAGTTGGCTGGTATTTTCAACATTGTTGCAGCTGGCAGGGAAGCTTTTACCGGAGAGTCCTCGGGCATAAGTTAAATCGGTCTGGCAAGTTTTCTTTTGTCCTTCGGCATATCCTTTAAGGTATAGTCCGCGATCTGCCTGTGAATCGCTAAATGCATCATTATCTTTTATGGCGCTGCCCGATATCGCATCTTCCATACCAACATCATACCAGTCGGTGCTGGTCAAGGTTGGCGCGTGAGTATAAGGATCAATCTGACATCCGCTAACTAATAAAGCTAACAAGGGGGCGATAAACTTTTTCATCATTTTTCTCCTTTTTCAAAGCATAGCGGATTGTTTTTGAAGATGGTGTAAATTTATTTGTACGAAAATGGGAGTGTAAAGCGCAAGCAAATTGTCGATGTAAATAAAAGTGTACGAAATACGAATTGAAATCTTTACTTTATATGTTATCGTTATGTCATCCTCGCTGAGGATCAACTATCGCAAACGAGCATAAACAGGATCGCCATCATGCAAAAAGACGCGCTGAATAACGTACATATTACCGACGAACAGGTTTTAATGACCCCGGAACAGCTGAAGACCGCTTTTCCATTAAGTCTGCAACAAGAAGCTCAGATTGCTGACTCGCGTAAAACCATTTCAGATATTATCGCCGGGCGCGATCCTCGTCTGCTGGTAGTATGTGGCCCTTGTTCCATTCATGATCCGGAAACTGCTCTGGAATATGCTCGTCGATTTAAAGCCCTTGCCGCAGAGGTCAGCGATAGCCTCTATCTGGTAATGCGCGTCTATTTTGAAAAACCCCGTACCACTGTAGGCTGGAAAGGGTTGATTAACGATCCGCATATGGATGGCTCCTTTGATGTTGAAACAGGATTAAAGATTGCGCGTAAATTGCTGCTTGAGCTGGTGAATATGGGACTGCCACTGGCGATGGAAGCGTTAGATCCGAATAGCCCGCAATACTTGGGCGATCTGTTTAGCTGGTCAGCCATTGGTGCTCGTACAACGGAATCGCAAACTCACCGTGAAATGGCCTCCGGGCTTTCCATGCCGGTTGGTTTTAAAAACGGCACCGACGGCAGCCTGGCAACGGCAATTAACGCCATGCGCGCTGCCGCCCAGCCGCATCGCTTTGTTGGTATTAACCAGGCAGGGCAGGTTGCGTTGCTACAAACTCAGGGGAATCCGGACGGACATGTGATCCTGCGCGGTGGTAAAGCACCAAACTATAGCCCTGCGGATGTTGCGCAATGTGAAAAAGAGATGGAACAAGCGGGACTGCGCCCGTCTCTGATGGTAGATTGCAGCCACGGTAATTCCAATAAAGATTATCGCCGTCAGCCTGCGGTGGCAGAGTCCGTAGTTGCTCAAATCAAAGATGGCAATCGTTCAATTATTGGTCTGATGATCGAAAGTAATATCCACGAGGGTAATCAGTCTTCCGAGCAACCGCGCAGTGAAATGAAATACGGTGTATCCGTAACAGATGCCTGCATCAGTTGGGAAATGACCGATGCCTTGCTGCGTGATATTCATCAGGATCTGAACGGGCAGCTGACGGCACGCGTGGCTTAAGAGGTTTATTATGGTTGCTGAGTTGACCGCATTACGCGATCAAATTGATGAAGTCGATAAAGAGCTGCTGAATTTATTAGCGAAGCGTCTGGAACTGGTCGCCGAAGTGGGCGAGGTGAAAAGCCGCTTTGGACTGCCTATTTATGTTCCGGAGCGCGAGGCATCTATGCTGGCTTCACGTCGAGCAGAGGCAGAAGCCTTGGGCGTACCGCCAGATCTGATAGAAGATGTTCTGCGTCGGGTGATGCGTGAATCTTACTCCAGTGAAAACGACAAAGGATTTAAAACACTTTGTCCGTCAATGCGTCCGGTGGTTATCGTCGGCGGTGGCGGTCAGATGGGACGCCTGTTCGAGAAGATGCTGACGCTTTCGGGTTATCAGGTGCGGATTCTGGAGCAACATGACTGGGAGCGCGCGGCTGATATTGTTGCCGATGCTGGAATGGTGATTGTCAGCGTACCGATCCACGTTACAGAACAGGTTATCGGCAAATTACCGCCTTTACCGCAAGACTGTATTCTGGTCGATCTGGCATCTGTGAAAAATGGACCGTTACAGGCCATGCTGGCGGCGCACGATGGCCCGGTGCTGGGGTTACACCCGATGTTCGGTCCGGACAGCGGTAGCCTGGCGAAGCAAGTCGTGGTCTGGTGTGATGGACGTCAGCCGGAAGCATACCAATGGTTTCTGGAGCAAATTCAGGTCTGGGGCGCTCGGCTGCATCGGATTAGCGCTGTCGAGCACGATCAGAATATGGCCTTTATTCAGGCATTGCGCCACTTTGCCACTTTTGCTTATGGGCTGCATCTGGCAGAAGAAAATGTCCAGCTTGAGCAACTTCTGGCGCTCTCTTCGCCGATTTACCGCCTTGAGCTGGCGATGGTCGGGCGACTGTTTGCCCAGGATCCGCAGCTTTATGCCGACATCATTATGTCGTCAGAACGTAATCTGGCGTTGATCAAACGTTACTATAAGCGTTTCGGCGAGGCGATTGAGTTGCTGGAGCAGGGCGATAAGCAGGCGTTTATTGACAGTTTCCGCAAGGTGGAACACTGGTTCGGCGATTACGCGCAACGCTTTCAGAGTGAAAGCCGTGTGTTATTGCGTCAGGCGAATGACAGTCGCCAGTAATAATTCAGTGCCGGGTGATTCACATCATCCGGCACTTTTTCATCAGGTTGGATCAACAGGCACGACGTTCTCACTTGGGTAACAGCCCAATACCTTCATCGAACGGGTGATTTCCCCTAACTCTTTCAATGCCTTTTGCATTTCTGTGGATTCCAGATTGGCCTGGATATCCAGATAAAACATCTCTTCCCACGGATTACCATGAATCGGGCGTGATTCCAGACGAGTCATAATCAGATTGTGGTTGCGCAGGACCAGCAACGCTTCAACCAGCGCACCAGCTTGTTGTCCGGTCGCCATTAACAACGTCGTTTTCGCCGGAACCTGGTCAGACACGTTAATGGCTTTACGTGCCAGCACCACAAAGCGGGTGAAGTTTTGTCGCTGATTCGCTTCAATACGCTCCAGTACCTGCAAACCGTACAAAGTGCCGCCAGCTTCGCTTCCCAATGCAGCAACATGCGGTGATTTTTCCTGTGCAACCTTTTCCATTGCCGCAGACGTACTTTCGGTATATTCAATCTTCCAGTGCGGATAACGGTTAAGGAATTTACTGCATTGCTGGAATGGCTGCGGATGGCTGTAGACTGTATTGATGGTGGATAAATCAGTAGTACCGGAGACCAGCAGGCAGTGGTCGATGGTCAGTGTCATTTCGCTAACAATCGACAAACTGGTATGTTGCAGTAAATCGTAAACGTCGTTTATGGCACCGGAACTGGTATTTTCAATTGGTACGACGGCATAGTCGGCCTGGCCGGTTTCCACCTGATTAAAAATATCGGCAAATTTGGCGCAGCCGCTTTCAATGAATTGCTCAAAGTGACGGGCAGCGTACTGGCGCGCCGCAAGATGGGAATAAGAACCTTTGGGGCCGAGAAAAGCAATGCGTGCTGAGTGCGGATTAATTTTATTGAGATGTTGCTGGAGCAAAGCCTGCTGAGTTAATACGGAATCTTCAATGATGAGCTGGAACAGGCGAGTAATATAGTGAGCGTCCAGATAGTGCGCTTTACCGAGCGTAATTAATCTTTCCAGTAAATCGCGTTCACGATCAATATCACGCACCGGGCGATGCGAGAGCAGTTTGGCTTTTCCCACCTCGACGGCCAGTTCGCGCCGCTCTGCCAGTAATGCTAATAATTTTTCATCCAGCGCACTGATTTTTTCTCGTAGCGCCAGTAACGGGTTTTCCGATGTCATAGTGTTGCCTTTTGTTATCTATAAAAAAGGCCCCCCGATTCGGGAGGCCTTATTGTTCGTCTTCGCATTCTGTTTCACACGACGAAACGCCTCCCATTCAGGGGAAGGTAAAAAAGAATGCGAAGAAAAACGGTGTGTGTTTCATGTGTGTTTCCTTTAGTGACTTTAGTACAGTACCCGTACTGTTTTCACGCTGTCAACAAAAAACGCGCCCGAAGGCGCGTTGGCGATACACTCAATATAAAGGACTACTCTTCTTCAACTTCTTCGACGAAGTTGGCGTCTTTCACCGATGTTGCGGCACGACGTGCTTCGCCTTTGTGCTGCAGTTTATTGAGCTGCCGTTCCAGCTTGTTGATCAATTCGTTAATTGCGGTGTACATATCTTCATGTTTACCACTGGCAACCAGAACGCCGTTAGGTGTATTGATAGTGGCGTCAGCAACAAACCCTTGTGGCTCTTTGGACAGAATGATATGTGGATTAATCAGATGTGTTTGCCATTTTTCCAGTTTGGCGAGACGGTCTGCGACATGTTGGCGGATGGCTGGAGTAATTTCCATTTGTTTGCTGGTAATGTTCATTGTCATAAATTTTACCTCTTGTCTTCCCGTCTTGGTGTTTCCAGCATACCTTTCTCAATGTCAAAATGTGTGATTTAAATCACATTTTTTGTCACTTTTTGTCAATGAAATCTTTTTGTGAGTCATCGCATTAACAGGTGAAATTTTACTTGAGGAATTACTAAAACCCAGCCATAGTTGATCAGTTACATTGCCTCTAAGTTATTTAATTTTCGACTTTTTTGCATAAAAAAAAGGCAGCGCATGGCTGCCTGATTGAATAACTGAATAAATCAGGAATTGCTACTGTTAGTGGCGATAATCTTCGCTACTTTTTCAGCTTGCGCATTCATTTGCATCTGACGGTATGCATTTTCCATCAGCGGCAGCGCATCACGTGTAGCCTGGGTATCCGGGTAGTCGCGCAACATGTCTTCTACGCGGTTAACGACGGCAACCCATGCACCACGTTCTGTATAGTACTCGGCAACGGAGTATTCATATTTCGCCAGACGATCTTTCAGGAATACCAGACGCTTGGTGGCATCGGTGGTGTACTGACTGTTCGGATAGCCGCGTACCAGTTTGGAAAAGTCACTAAATGCAGCTCGTGCATGTTGAGGATCGCGATCGCTACGATCTACACCGAAGAACCCTTGCAGCGCGCTGTCATCCAGCGCCATATTGGTCAGACCACGCATGTACATGACATAATCGATATTCGGATGGGTCGGGTTAAGGCGAATAAAACGATCGATGGCGGCCTGTGCTAACGGCAGATCGGCGTTCTTATAGTAAGCGTAGATGAGATCCAACTGCACCTGCTGCGAATACGGACCAAACGGGTAGCGATTATCTAACGCTTCTAATTGCGTTATTGCCTGTTTCCAGTTACCGTCCTGCAACTTTTGCTGAGCGGTCGCGTAAATTTCATTTGGCGGATTATCAGGTACTTCTTCCTTTGACCCCGAGCAACCCGCCAAAAACAGGCTTAGTGTGGCGGCTGCCACCAGATATTTCATGCGCGTCATGACGTTTTGACTTTCCTCAAAATGTAATACGGGAGATTCTCTGTTCCTGCTCCCGGTTAAGACCAGCTACAATAGCACACTATATTAAACGGCAAAGCCGTAAAACCCCAACGATAAACGAAGAAGCAGTATATATGGCACAACGAGTACAGCTCACTGCAACGGTGTCCGAAAACCAACTCGGTCAACGCTTAGATCAGGCTTTGGCCGAAATGTTCCCGGATTATTCACGTTCGCGGATAAAAGAATGGATCCTCGACCAGCGCGTGCTGGTTAACGGCAAAGTTTGTGATAAGCCGAAAGAAAAAGTATTGGGTGGCGAGCAGGTTGCCATCAACGCTGAGATTGAAGAAGAAGCACGTTTTGAACCGCAGGATATCCCGCTGGATATCGTCTATGAAGATGAAGATATCATCGTCATTAATAAACCGCGCGACCTGGTGGTACATCCTGGCGCGGGTAACCCGGATGGCACGGTACTGAATGCGTTGCTTCATTACTATCCACCCATTGCCGATGTACCGCGTGCGGGCATTGTCCATCGTCTGGATAAAGACACCACTGGCCTGATGGTTGTGGCAAAAACCGTTCCGGCTCAGACGCGTTTAGTCGAATCTTTGCAACGGCGTGAAATTACTCGTGAGTATGAAGCGGTGGCAATTGGTCATATGACCGCTGGCGGTACAGTAGATGAACCAATCAGCCGCCACCCGACCAAACGTACTCACATGGCGGTGCATCCAATGGGCAAACCTGCGGTCACTCACTATCGCATCATGGAACACTTCCGTGTGCACACGCGTCTGCGGTTGCGTCTGGAAACTGGACGTACGCACCAGATCCGCGTGCATATGGCCCATATCACACATCCGCTGGTGGGCGATCCGGTTTATGGTGGTCGTCCGCGTCCACCAAAAGGTGCTTCGGAAGCGTTTATATCCACGTTGCGTAAGTTTGACCGTCAGGCGCTTCATGCAACCATGCTGCGTCTTTATCACCCAATCTCCGGCATTGAAATGGAATGGCATGCGCCTATTCCACAAGATATGGTGGAGTTGGTTGAGAAGATGCGCGCTGATTTCGAAGAGCATAAGGATGAAGTGGACTGGTTATGAGTAAGCTGATTGTCCCGCAGTGGCCACTGCCAAAAGGTGTTGCGGCCTGTAGCTCTACCCGTATCGGCGGTGTGAGCTTGCCGCCCTACGACTCGCTCAACCTCGGCGCCCATTGTGGCGATAATCTGGATCACGTTGAGGAGAATCGCAAGCGACTTTTTGCTGCGGGCAAGTTGCCTTCAAAACCGGTCTGGCTTGAGCAAGTACACGGCAAAGATGTGCTTAAGCTTACTGGTGAACCTTATGCCTCAAAACGGGCAGATGCCTCGTATAGCAACACGCCCGGCACAGTTTGCGCCGTGATGACTGCCGACTGCCTGCCTGTGTTGTTTTGCAATCGTGCGGGAACGGAAGTTGCCGCCGCTCATGCAGGCTGGCGCGGGCTGTGCGCTGGTGTGCTGGAAGAGACAGTTTCTTGTTTTACTGATAGTCCGGAAAACATTCTCGTCTGGTTAGGGCCGGCAATTGGTCCACGCGCGTTTGAAGTAGGGGCAGAGGTTCGCGAGGCGTTTATGGCTGTAGACGCCAAAGCGAGTGCAGCTTTCATTCAGCATGGTGATAAGTATCTGGCAGATATTTATCAGCTTGCCCGGCAGCGTCTGGCGAGCGTTGGTGTTGAGCAAATTTTCGGCGGCGAACGTTGTACATATACGGAAAGTGAGACTTTCTTCTCTTATCGTCGCGACAAGATCACCGGTCGTATGGCAAGTTTCATTTGGCTGATATAACCTAAAGAATCAAGACGATCCGGTACGCGTGATTTTCTTTTCACATTAATCTGGTCAATAACCTTGAATAATTGAGGGATGACCTCATTTAATCTCCAGTAGCAACTTTGATCCGTTATGGGAGGAGTTATGCGTCTGGATCGTCTTACTAATAAATTCCAGCTTGCTCTTGCCGATGCCCAATCACTTGCACTCGGGCACGACAACCAATTCATCGAACCACTTCATTTAATGAGCGCCCTGCTGAATCAGGAAGGGGGTTCGGTTAGTCCCTTATTAACATCCGCTGGCATAAATGTTGGTCAGTTGCGCACAGATATCAATCAGGCATTAAATCGTTTACCGCAGGTTGAAGGTACTGGTGGTGATGTCCAGCCATCACAGGATCTGGTGCGCGTTCTTAATCTTTGCGACAAGCTGGCGCAAAAACGTGGTGATAACTTTATCTCGTCAGAACTGTTCGTTCTGGCGGCACTTGAGTCTCGCGGCACGCTGGCCGACATACTAAAAGCAGCAGGGGCGACCACCGCCAATATTACTCAAGCGATTGAACACATGCGCGGAGGTGAAAGCGTGAACGATCAAGGTGCTGAAGACCAACGTCAGGCTTTGAAAAAATACACTATCGACCTTACCGAACGTGCCGAACAGGGCAAACTCGATCCGGTGATTGGTCGTGATGAAGAAATTCGCCGTACCATTCAGGTACTGCAACGTCGTACTAAAAATAACCCGGTGCTGATTGGTGAACCTGGCGTCGGTAAGACTGCTATCGTTGAAGGTCTGGCGCAGCGTATTATCAATGGCGAAGTGCCGGAAGGGTTGAAAGGCCGCCGTGTACTGGCGTTGGATATGGGTGCGCTGGTGGCCGGGGCGAAATATCGCGGTGAGTTTGAAGAACGTTTAAAAGGCGTGCTTAACGATCTCGCTAAACAGGAAGGCAACGTCATCCTGTTTATCGACGAATTGCATACCATGGTCGGTGCAGGTAAAGCCGATGGCGCAATGGACGCCGGGAACATGCTGAAACCGGCGCTGGCGCGTGGTGAACTGCACTGCGTGGGTGCCACGACGCTGGACGAATATCGCCAGTACATCGAAAAAGATGCTGCGCTGGAACGTCGTTTCCAGAAGGTGTTTGTTGCCGAACCAACGGTGGAAGATACCATTGCTATTCTGCGTGGCCTGAAAGAACGTTATGAACTGCACCACCATGTTCAAATTACTGACCCGGCAATTGTTGCAGCGGCGACGTTGTCTCATCGCTACATTGCTGACCGTCAGCTGCCGGATAAAGCCATCGACCTGATCGATGAAGCAGCATCCAGCATTCGTATGCAGATTGACTCAAAACCAGAAGAACTCGACCGACTCGATCGTCGTATTATCCAGCTCAAACTGGAACAACAGGCGTTAATGAAAGAGTCTGATGAAGCCAGTAAAAAACGCCTGGATATGCTCAACGAAGAACTGAGCGACAAAGAACGTCAGTACTCCGGGTTAGAAGAAGAGTGGAAAGCAGAGAAAGCATCGCTTTCTGGTACGCAGACCATTAAAGCGGAACTGGAACAGGCGAAAATCGCCATTGAACAGGCTCGCCGTGTAGGTGACCTGGCGCGGATGTCTGAACTGCAATACGGCAAAATCCCGGAACTGGAAAAGCAACTGGAAGCCGCAACGCAGCTCGAAGGCAAAACTATGCGTCTGTTGCGTAATAAAGTGACCGACGCCGAAATTGCTGAAGTGCTGGCGCGTTGGACGGGGATTCCGGTTTCTCGCATGATGGAAAGCGAGCGCGAAAAACTGCTGCGTATGGAGCAAGAACTGCACCATCGCGTTATTGGTCAGAACGAAGCGGTTGATGCGGTATCTAACGCTATTCGTCGTAGCCGTGCGGGGCTGGCGGATCCAAATCGCCCGATTGGTTCATTCCTGTTCCTCGGCCCAACTGGTGTGGGGAAAACTGAGCTTTGTAAGGCGCTGGCGAACTTTATGTTTGATAGCGACGAGGCGATGGTCCGTATCGATATGTCCGAGTTTATGGAGAAACACTCGGTGTCTCGTCTGGTTGGTGCGCCTCCGGGATATGTCGGTTATGAAGAAGGTGGTTACCTGACCGAAGCGGTGCGTCGTCGTCCGTATTCCGTCATCCTGCTGGATGAAGTGGAAAAAGCGCATCCGGATGTCTTCAACATTCTGTTGCAGGTACTGGATGATGGGCGTCTGACTGACGGGCAGGGGAGAACGGTCGACTTCCGTAATACGGTGGTCATTATGACCTCTAACCTTGGTTCCGATTTGATTCAGGAACGTTTTGGTGAACTGGATTATGCGCACATGAAAGATCTGGTGCTCGGTGTGGTAAGCCATAACTTCCGTCCGGAGTTCATTAACCGTATCGATGAAGTGGTCGTTTTCCATCCGCTGGGTGAACAACACATTGCGTCGATTGCGCAGATTCAGTTGAAACGTCTGTACAAACGTCTGGAAGAACGTGGTTATGAAATCCACATTTCCGACGAGGCGCTGAAACTGCTGAGCGAAAACGGTTACGATCCGGTCTATGGCGCTCGTCCTTTGAAACGTGCAATCCAGCAGCAGATCGAAAACCCGCTGGCACAGCAAATACTGTCTGGTGAATTGGTTCCAGGTAAAGTCATTCGCCTGGAAGTTAATGAAGACCGGATTGTCGCCGTCCAGTAATGATAAAACGAGTCCTTCGGGGCTCGTTTTTGTCTATAAGTTAGACGGAAAAGGCCATATTCAGGATGTTTTGCCTGAAAAGTGAGCGAACGATAAAGTTTTTATATTTTTCGCTTGTCAGGCCGGAATAACTCCCTATAATGCGCCACCACTGACACGGAACAACGGCAAACACG
>NZ_PTRE01000079.1 GCF_002965065.1 Escherichia sp. MOD1-EC7003 | reverse complement strand
TAGATCACAAAACTCTATGCCTGTCTTTTTTTACCCGCCCATTACTGGGGATTCCTCAGCGCCATCGGCGGGATTTTTTATTGTCCGATTTAAGACAATTTAATAAGAATAAGATAAAAAAACGGCGTCGATTACTCAACGCCGTTTCGTGGAACACCTGTATGGTGTTACTTCTTAATGCCCATCTCTTCTTCAAGCCAGGCTTTAAATTCCGTACCAAGGGTGTTATGACGAATACCGTATTCAACGAAGGCCTGCATGTAACCTAATTTATTACCGCAGTCATGGCTTTTCCCTTTCATATGATAGGCTTCAACCGTTTCTTTTTCGATCAGCATATCAATTGCATCGGTGAGCTGAATTTCATCACCAGCTCCCGGAGGGGTTTTCGCCAGCAACGGCCAAATATCCGCACTAAGTACGTAACGCCCCACAATAGCGAGATTAGACGGCGCAACATCCGCTTTCGGTTTTTCTACCACGCCGACCATCGGTACGCTTTCACCCGGCGCTAATTCAACGCCTTTGCAATCCACAACGCCATATGCGGTCACATCAGCAACCGGTTCAACCATAATCTGGCTATGACCAGTTTCATCAAAGCGGTGGATCATCTCTGCCAGGTTATCCTGTGACAGATCGGATTCATATTCATCCAGAATAACGTCAGGCAAAATAACCGCCACAGGTTCATCACCCACTACCGGGTGAGCACACAATACCGCGTGTCCCAGGCCTTTCGCCAAGCCCTGACGAACTTGCATAATAGTCACGTGCGGTGGGCAAATAGACTGCACTTCATCAAGCAGTTGACGTTTTACACGTTTTTCCAGCATTGCTTCCAGTTCAAAACTGGTATCAAAGTGGTTTTCAATAGAGTTTTTAGATGAGTGAGTAACCAGCACAATTTCAGTAATGCCTGCTGCAATACATTCATTCACGACGTATTGAATTAATGGCTTATCGACAAGTGGCAGCATCTCTTTCGGGATGGCTTTCGTTGCCGGCAACATCCTGGTTCCTAATCCCGCAACAGGGATAACGGCTTTTTTGACTTTCGTATTAATGGCAGCCATTTAAATTCTCCTGGACTGTTCGTGTTTTGAACGTGTTCATATTTCTGTATCGCATCCCAGTATATCAGCACCCTGGAGGGGCTAAGTTCTGAAAAGGAGGCGCGTTAGCATAATTAAGACAATTACTTATACGAATGGCGACGATAGTACCACCAGCCGACATTAGCAGGTAATGCAATTTTAGCCCGCGTTATCGTTTGCTCATTCTGCAGACAACATCAAGCGCAACCGACCACCTGTTCCCCAAACTTGGCATTGCCAGGCATCGCATCGCTGGCTCAATTGATTCAAATAAGTGTTACCTAAAGTGCCTAACGGAACACCATTACTGATTTGCACCTGGTGTTCGCCGGTATTTAACGTCGCATTCAGACCCGCAGAAACCAGAATGAGATTTTTCAGTTCGCGATGATAATAGCCAACTAATAGCGGAAACTGCCCCGGTAGATTGGCCTGACGGAGTAAATGGTTTACCTGCTTCAATAAAGCACCCAACTCTGGCAAGCGTTGATTTTGGTGTGCAAGCTGTTCCTGTAATAATCCGTTAAACAATGCGCGTAATAACAAGGCAGCAAGTACACCATTATGTCCAGCTCGGGTGACATCAAGGCAATAAAATGCCAGATCGTTTTCCGAAAGTGCGGCAATATCAAGCACCAGGCCGGGTTTGTCCGCGGCAACCAATTGGCGATAATTAACCCGGCAATGGGAAATCACCTGCTGAACCGGCGGTTGTAATTCCTGTAATAATTTCGCCGCTGCGGCAGGGTTATCAACCATTGCATCCCAGTCGCGGAAAAGCCTTTCCTCTTCCTCAACGCGGGAATTAAACATGCTGGGATAGAGGCAGGCAAAAACCATCTCGCGCAAGCGATTCAGATCTTTAACCGGTTTCAGCAGAACATCTTCAACGCCCAGACGTAACGCTTTGGCAATATCGGCCATATTTTCAGTGGCAGATATCACCAGAACTGGAGTCTGGTCTCCTTTGTTACGTATATGTTCCAGCAGTTTAAGCCCGTTCATTCGTGGCATCGCGATATCACATATCATCAGGTCTGGAGTGAAACCTCCCAGCAACTCAAGAGCATCCACCCCATCAGCCGCCAGTACCGTTGTTGCTCCCAATGAGGAAAACCATGAATCCAGAAGCGAGCGAAATACCGGCTCATCTTCAACAATGAGAATCTGTTTTCCGACCAATGGCTGCGTCATGTTCTCTCCCCTGACTGACTTTACTCAATAGTGGCATGCTATTGCCCCCCGCGCCTGTCAGAATTAACTTAAGTGTAGATAAAAATTCTGGTCAAATGTTGGTGCGTACCAACGGCAAAAGCTCGTCCATTTTCTTTTCCACCGCCAGCTGCCCGGCCACAATGGCGGCGTGGGCGCGATGAAAATCCAGCGTGGATATTTGCGGGCAGACAGGTTGAATCAGAATATCGGGTGGATCCCCTGCCATTCGGTTCCTTTTAAGGCGGTTCTCCAGCACCTGGATAGAAGTGGTCATAATCTCTGTTGCCGTTGGCGCTGTCACCGCCCGACGTGTCGTTATGCTACCTAACCTTTCTTTCAGACGCGCATGCCACGGCAGAGGATCGTCATGCTCGCTATTTTCTTCACTGACATTAAAGGAGAGCAGATCTTGTTGCATCAAATGAGCATCGTGCTGCAGGTCGACCGCTATCACAATATCAGCCCCCAATGCACGCGTGAGGGAAATCGGAATTGGGTTAACGACTGCGCCATCCACCAGCCAGTAGCCGTTATGCGCAACGGGAGCCATTAGTCCTGGAATACTGCATGATGCGCGAATAGCAAGATGGAGATCGCCTTCAGTAAACCATAATTCGCGCCCTGTACTTAAATTGGTGGCAACAGCCGCGAAGCGACGGGAACAATTTTCGATCTCTGTTTCCGGCATTATTTCGCGATATTGATTGAAGACACGCTCGCCGCGCAGTAATCCACCACGCTGCCAGGAGAGATCCATCAGGCGTAAAACGTCCCAATAACTGAAAGAGGTCACCCAATCTTCCCGCGCGGATAATCGATCGCATGCATAGGCAGCGCCCACCAGTGAACCAATTGAACATCCTGCAACGATATCAATTTCAATACCCACTTTTTTTAGCGCATTAATCACACCAATATGCGACCAACCTCTCGCCGCGCCAGATCCCAGCGCCAGCCCTATTTTTATCTTTCTCATTATTCCCGCAAGATTCCCCTGGAATGCAATCGTAGCCACATCGCTACTGCTCGGTTAACATAGTGCTACTCAGGCGGTTAATACGCCGTTATTGTTTCCAGGGAGATTATTTGTGTCTCAGCTTTGTCCCTGTGGTAGTGCTGTCGAGTATAGCCTATGTTGCCACCCTTATGTGTCTGGTGAAAAGGTTGCACCTGATCCAGAACATCTCATGCGTTCGCGTTACTGCGCTTTTGTGATGCAAGACGCAGATTATTTAATAAACACCGGGCATCCATCTTGTGGTGCGGCGGCGTTACGTGCCGAATTAATTGCCGGATTTGCGCATACTGAATGGTTGGGATTGACGGTATTTGAACACTGCTGGCAGGACGGCGACAATATCGGATTTGTCAGTTTTGTTGCTCGATTTACCGAAGGTAGTAAAACAGGTGCAATAATTGAACGTTCGCGATTTTTGAAAGAAAACGGTCAATGGTACTATATTGACGGTACACGTCCGCAGTTTGGCCGCAACGATCCCTGCCCTTGTGGTTCAGGTAAAAAATTTAAAAAGTGCTGCGGCCAATAATGGTTGACGGTACGGTTTAGCAAACACTCTCAACAAGGTTTTTCCAGCAATGCATTCACTCCAACGTAAAGTTCTGCGTACTATTTGTCCGGACCAAAAAGGTCTGATCGCGCGTATTACCAATATTTGCTACAAGCACGAGTTAAATATCGTGCAGAACAATGAATTTGTTGATCACCGTACCGGGCGCTTTTTTATGCGCACGGAACTGGAAGGCATTTTTAATGATTCCACCCTACTGGCAGATCTCGATAGCGCATTGCCAGAAGGCTCCGTGCGTGAGCTGAATCCCGCCGGTCGTCGCCGGATAGTGATTCTGGTGACTAAAGAAGCGCATTGCCTTGGCGATCTGCTGATGAAGGCCAACTATGGTGGCCTGGATGTCGAAATCGCGGCGGTTATTGGTAACCACGAGACTTTACGTTCCCTGGTCGAGCGTTTTGATATTCCATTTGAGCTGGTAAGTCATGAAGGGTTAAGCCGTAATGAGCACGATCAAAAGATGGCTGATGCCATTGATGCTTATCAGCCTGACTATGTGGTGCTGGCGAAGTATATGCGGGTATTGACGCCGGAGTTCGTGGCGCGCTTCCCGAATAAAATTATCAATATTCACCATTCATTCCTGCCAGCGTTTATCGGTGCACGTCCGTATCACCAGGCCTATGAGCGTGGCGTGAAGATTATTGGCGCAACTGCTCACTATGTGAATGATAATCTGGATGAAGGTCCCATCATTATGCAGGATGTTATTCATGTCGATCATACCTACACCGCTGAAGATATGATGCGCGCAGGTCGTGACGTCGAGAAGAACGTATTAAGCCGCGCGCTCTACAAAGTACTGGCGCAGCGTGTATTTGTTTACGGTAACCGGACGATTATTCTTTAATCGCCCGCAAAATAACTGGTTAGCTTTAATCCGTTACGGATGAAAATTACGCAACCAGTTCATTTTTCTGAACGTAACCCTTTACAGCGGCGCATCATTTGATATGATGCGTCCCGCTTCCCAGTGAGGGAGCAGGCCAGTAAAAAGCATTACCCCGTGGTGGGGTTCCCGAGTGGCCAAAGGGAGCAGACTGTAAATCTGCCGTCATCGACTTCGAAGGTTCGAATCCTTCCCCCACCACCATCTTAAGCATTACCTACAATATGAATTACCCCTGGTGGGGTTCCCGAGCGGCCAAAGGGAGCAGACTGTAAATCTGCCGTCATCGACTTCGAAGGTTCGAATCCTTCCCCCACCACCATCACTTGATTCCATTATCAAGCCTTCACCTTCTCCCCCATTCGCCGTAAAAACTGCTGCTGTAGCCTCAACAAATCCGCTAACGTCAACAACTGATAATCCAGACCTTGCTGGCTGGCAATTTGTGCAATAATGCGGCTTAGCGCCGGATAATGGCGATGATGCCAGTGAGGAAACAGATGATGGGTAAGGTGCAGATTAATCCCGCCCAGCCAGTAGCCAAGCCATGCAGGTTGCGGCGTCCAGTCAAAGGTGGTAGCAAAGGTATGCGCCAGTCTGCCCACGGGCATTTTGCCCTCTTCTGGTGGTAACTGCGTATATCCCTTCGCCCAGTGCGTTCCAATAATCAACGTCACAAAAATCAATGACGCCAGCAGCTGGCTGAGCAGATAAGTCAGCAGGATGGTCATAAAACTAAAATCAGACAAAAGCCAGGGAAGTATCAGACACAGCGCACAATGCGCCAGTTTCCCGGCTAAGAAATATCCCCAGCCAGCAAAGCCTCGCAGGGCCAGATGTCGCGTGACCGGCGTAAACCCTGCGCGATCGAGCCAGTCCACTACCCAGATATACCAGGGAAAGGTGAGCGCGGCGACCAGTGGCCAATAGCGATGTTGCTGGCGCATAAAAGGTCGCCACCGTTGCCACGGCGTCTGGCGAAGAATGCCATTTTCTGCTGTGTCTGGATCGTAAAATTCAATATTGGTAAAACCGTGATGAAAGCGAACGTGGCGCACTCGCCAGCAGTCCGGATCTAGCCCCATAGGAAAAGCAACCCACCGGTTAAGCCGGGCATTGGTCTTTTTACCACGCAAAAACGCATCATGCGAAGCGTCATGCACCACATTGACCGCTAACAACATGGCGCAAAACATCATCGCGAGATACCACAACAGATACAGTCCCCATTGACGTTGAAACAACGCCAGTAAGTAACAGGAGAAACAAGCAATAATCAACACCGCCATTTTGACGAATGCCCATCCGTCGGCATACCGGTGATCGCCTGATTTCGCCAGATAAACTTTCGTACCGCTTTGCAGTTGTTTCACCAGTTGTGGATCATCGGCAGGAAAAGTGATTAACCTGTCGGGATTAAACAGGTTCATACTGTTTCCTTAGCGATTTACGTCCTACGCCGATTACAAATAACAGGCAATGGGCCAGCAGAATACCCACTAATCCCTTCCAGAGCAGAGTACTCCATGAACACATATAGACAATAAAATAGAGCAGTGACAACGTCACAGAGCACCACAAAATCATACCCCAATGCTGCCCGTCGCTCATGCCCCCCAGCGCAACGGAGCCTGCCGCCAGCAGAACAAATAATACGGCTTGCTCGCTGGTAATAAACTCAATGCCATAGCCATATTGTTGAATGTAGCCAAGCACCAGCATAAACAGCAGGATCACCCCTGCCCCTACCGCCCATGGAGAACTCTGGTAGCGACCTTCAATCGCTTTGCCAAATGAGCGAAAGCCCATCAAGCGTAAAAACGGCAGATTACTCTCGCGCATCGGGTTACAGGACAAGCGACTATTTTTTACGCCGTAGCCTACGTCGTATTCCGGCCCGGCACTATACGAACCGAAAAGTTTATCCCACAACAAAAAGGTGCCACCGTAATTGGTATCGGCATATTGCTTTTGATTCAGATGATGGACGCGATGATGCGAAGGCGTGATCAGCACTTTTTCCAGCCAGCCCAGTTTCGGCGTTAGTGCGTTATGGTTAAAAAATTGCCAACTATAGTGAATAATAGAAACCGCCAAAAAGATCTGCAACGGCACACCAAGCATCGCCAGCAGCATAAAAAACGGGATTGAGGTTAACGAGGAGTACCACGAGTTCCGCACGCCTAATGACAGGTTGTAGTGTTCCCCCTGATGATGCACCACATGTACCGCCCACAGCGGGCGCATTTCGTGATGCCAGCGATGCAGCCAGTAAAAGCCGAAATCCCATGCCAGGATAGTAAACAACCACAGCAGGATCACCGGCGCATTATCAAACAGTCCAAGGCTGAAGTGATTGACCACCAGGCCATAGCAGAGCACTTCCAGGCAGCGAAATAACCACAGCATCATATGACCGGAGTTGATATTAAAAATAACGTCCAGCCAGTCCACTTTTTGCCGCCCGGTGAATTGCAACACGCCTGCTTCGGCTAACACCAACAGCACCATCGATATGATGGGGAATAATAAATCACTCATATTGTGTCTTCCTTTTCTCGCATGTTGCGCATATCCAACCGCAAATCGACGCCAGCAACGCGCCGCCTACTAAATCGATAAATAAATGTCTGCGTAATTGCAGAATCGAAAAGGCGATTGCTATCGCCCAGACCACGCTCATTAGCGTCAGCCAACGGTTCCCCTTTTTGGCAATCGCCCATACCGCCAACAGCGTTAGCGCGGCGTGTAAGGAGGGAAAACAGTTCTGGCTTGAGTCAATGGCGATCAGCCTGTTGAGTGCGCCCGCGGATATCCCCATCTGATCAAACGAGGGATAATGCATGGTTGTGGGCCAGAGAAGATAAAATACGCCTGCCACCAGTGCGGAAATTTGCATTGAACGGGCCAGCCAGCGCAGGTGGCAAAGTGGCGTGGATAAATAACCTAACGGCACAATGAAAAAAAACGAGAGATACAGCCACACAGCGGAGGGGGAAAACGCAATCAAATTATCAATTATTGACGGTGTTAATTGATATCCCTCACCTTGCAGGTAGTCGCTAAAGTTGTAGATAACCCCAACGGTTCCCCAGCCCAGCAGCATCTGTTTCAGGCGTAGCAGTGAATTGCTCATTCCCGCCCCCACTGACGCACAATGCGCCGCCGCTTGGCTGTAAAAGAGACTGGCACAGTTTGCGGTTCCAGCGACCAAATTAATTGCCCGACAGCGATATCCTGGCGTATAAACAAGGCATTCAAAGCCTCCCGGCAATGCTCCAGCATCCACAGCTCGCAATCGGCGATTAACGTCAATTGTGCTGACCCGGTTTGTAGCAGGCGATAATCGACTGTTAGCGGCAGTACCATTGCCAGCACACGACTACAGGCATCGGCAAAAACGGTCTGAATATCGCCGGATCTTGTTGGTAGTTGCAGTTGGTCATCCTGCCGCCCTTCGATACGCGCAATCGCCATTGTTGCACTGCCACAGGGGCATGGTTGTTCGCTTGCCACCAGCACATCATCCAGTCGATAACGCACTATCGGCTGTGTGGTGCGGGTAAAGTCTGTGACGATCGGCACGAAACGGTGCTCATCCAGCCATTGCGGTTCAATGTGAACAAACTCTTCGTTGAGATGTAACGTTCCACACCGGCAGGTGGAAGCGAGAAAGCCTTCTGTCGCCTGATAAATTTCCCCCACATTGTGGAACACGTTGCGCAGTAATTCCCGATCCTGCGGCTCCAGAACTTCCGCCACCGAAATCACTTTTTTGACCTTTAGCGTCAATTCGCCGGCCATTACCTCCAGCGCCAGTGCGCGTAATACCTGAGCTGGCGCGACAATAATCGTGGGCGCTCGCTGTTGGAGAAGTTTGAGTTGCGCCTGAAATGACGCTAGCAGATCGTAAAAATCGAGACTTAACCAGCGATTATTCACGCTTTGATACAGGTTATTGTCCGCGCGCAGAAACAGCGCCACCCGCTCTTTGGCAAATAAACCGTCGGGCAACACTTTTGCCAGCACACCGGCGGCCCACATCTGTTGCTCGTGCGGGCTAACAACAAAAAGTCCACGACGCCCGGATGTACCTGATGAAAGCCCAACGCTGAACTTACCAACGCAGGGTTTGAAATCACGACTCTGCTCACTGCGCATTGCACAATCGAGAAGTTCGTCGCGCTTTAAACCTGCGGTATTCATCTCATCGAAGTGCGTCATCATTAACGCCTTATCCATCATTGGCCACTGATTAAAGGGCAACGTCAGATAACGCTGAAACCACGTGCTATGAGATAAGACATTTTGCCGGAACTGATGCAGCCTTTTTGCCTGCCAGTTTTCCAGTGCCTCGCGATCGGTGAAATGCAGCTTGCGGGTACGAAAGTAGCGCCAGATCAACATCAACGGGATCATAAATCCCCCTCATGGCACAAACGAATCTCCACTACACCGTTTTGCCAAAGCTGATGGAGTTGCCCAAGCGTGTGGTAGTAGGCGTGGCTGTCGGACATAACCAGATGCGCCAGTGGTGAAGGCCCTCGCAGATCCCGGTAGTTAGCTGGCGCCCATGCCGCATCGCCAGCCAGTAAAGTCCAGCCGTTGTCGGTTAACACAAACGCGCCAATATGTCCGGCAGCATGTCCGGGAAGCGGCACGAGAATAATTTCGCCATTGCTTTCTGGCAGCAAATAGCCGCACTCAAACGGTGCCAGTTGCGCGGGCAAATTCACCGATGCGAAACTTTCAATAAAGCGCAGTGAGGAGTCAAAATTCTCCGGGATTAGCCCTGGCACAAAGGCCTGGCGCAGCGCAGTGACACCACGCAGAGTTCTTACTTGCCGCCAGCCTTCACCAGAACAGATGCAGGAAACATCAGGGAAATCACGCAAACCAGCAATATGATCAGCGTGAAAATGCGACAGAATAATCGCATCAACATCTTTCGCTGCGAGGCCGGTGGCAGAAAGTTGCCGCACCAGCGCCTGTTGCGGATCGAAATAAACCGGCGTGACCTGGCGATAAAGACGAAACACACCAGATTGCGTGTAGTGTTCGAACCACGATGAATAGCCTGTGTCCCACAGCCACCGTTTGTCGCCCACCTCCAGCAGCCAGGCACGGGAGGGGAATTTGCACACTTTCAGCCCTGCCCCTTTCAGCGCAATACAGCTAATATGGGTACACCAGCCCGTTTCAAATGCGGTTATTTTTGCCATGTTCCCTCAGCCATTGTCCCGTGATTGCAATACCTTGTTCCATCGAAAAGCGCGGGCGATATCCCAGCTCTGTAATGGCCTTTTGCGCACTCAGCGTCATATCGAAACAGAGTGTTCCGGCGCTGTATCGTGTGATAACAGGTTCCTGATTAACGCACTTCCCGTACAGTTCCAGGCCACGCGCGACCAGAGAAAGCAGCGACCAGGGAACAGCAGCAATGCGGTAACTCAAGCCCAGTTGCTGGTGCAGCAAGGCGTCAAGCATCACCGATAGCTGCTGCGGCTGGTGATTGCTGATGTTGTAAATACTGCCCGAGCGTAAACCTTCAACGTTCGTTGCCAGCCGCATGGCATACACCACGTTTTGCACGAACGTGAGATCCAATAACGCGTCGCCCCCGCGCGGCAAACGTAAGCAACCGCCACCCTGTTGCAATTGCTGCATCAGACGAGGAACAATTACCTGGTCATGGGGGCCAAACAAACCACGGGGACGCAAAAGAATAAATCTCGTGGCAGAATATCGAGAAACAGCGCCAGCAATAACCTGCTCAGCGGCATATTTACTGCTGGCATAATGGCTGGAGAATGCTCGCGCAAGATAAGTTTCTGGCAGGTCATAGTGATGTTGAAAATCAAAGTAAACCGCAGGCGTGGAGATATGGATAAACTGGGGAATATTCAGCCTGCCTGCCGCCTGTGCCAGAGTGTGGGTCACTTTGACATTGGCAAGCCAGAACACCGTTTTGTCGCCCCAGGGCGAGGACTTTGCCGCACAGTGCCAGACGGCATCGCAGCCGTCCATCAGGCGGGCGCAGTCATCCTCGGTTGCCTCGGTTAAATCGAGAGCCACAAACTGTGCGCCTGCGTTTGTCAGGCTTCTGCCAACCTCACAATTTCGCCCTGTTGCCACAACCGACTCACCCGATTGCAACAAATATTGCACGGCATTTCGCCCAAGGCCGCTGGTCGCCCCTGTTACGAGGATCTTCACGGTAAAAGCACCATGCCAGCCAGCGTTAGTCCCGCTGCCGTGCCAATCAACATTACAGGTTTATCCGCTGTGAAACGACCGCTAATCACTGCTTCATGCAGCGCCGTGGGGATAGAGGCCGCGACCTGATTGCCGTAAAAACGATACACATCGATGAGCGCAGATTCCGGCACTCGCAGCCGTTTACGCATATGCTCAAGGGAAAGATGACTGGCCTGATGTGGAACGACCGTGCCGATATCATCCAGTTGCAGGCTGCTTTTTTGCAGCAACCGAGAAAAATAATCTTCAATAAGCGAAGAAGCAAAACGAAACAGCGGTTTCCCCTGCATATGAAAAAGAAAGTCGCTGTCACTCACACCAGAACGAGGATTACGCCGCGTACCGCCGGCGCGTATTTCACACAGTTCGCTGCCTTCGGGATACATTTCGATCAGGCTGGCGATAATCCCGCTGTGCCCATCGCCCCGCTCGACAATCGCACACGCCGCACCATCACCAAAAATTAATGAAGACTCTTCATGATCCCAGTCGATACCGCGTGAAGCAATATCTGCCGAGACGATGGCAATTCGCTGGTATGCTCCACAGTTTAATAATCCAGCAGCAACTTCCAGAGCAGAAATAAAGCTCACACAGCTACTGTTGATATCAAACCCGGCAACGCCTACGGGCATGGCTGCGGCTTTAAGAATATGAATTGCGCTACAGGGTAATGCCTGTACGGCAATAGCCGAGGCACAAATTAGCAGGTCAATATCACACGGTTTTAACGAAGCAGCCGATAGCGCATTATGCAAAGCCTTTGCCGCCAGTTCGGCCTGGCTGGCATCGTTACGGGCGAAATAACGCCAGCAAATACCGGAACGTCGCTCCACGTAGCCAACTGGCTTATTTAACTGAACATCCAGTTGTTGAGAAGTGATTTTATCAGGGGGTAAAGCGATCCCCGTGGCGATTATTTTTAACGCCGCGGAGATCGTCGGTTGATTCGGTCGAGCCACGGTCAGTGCTCCTTCACTGCTCCATAGGTGGACCAATCATATAGATGAAGTACGTTTCCCTACAATCCGAAAAATCGGCACTGTGTAACTGGTGATTTCAGAAGACTGACAACGTGCTTTGCGTTATGCCGGATGCGGCGTGAACGCCTTATCCGGCCTACATATCACGTAATATCAATAAATTGTATGACTCTGTAGGCCTGATAAGCGCAGCGCATCAGGCACTTTATTGCGCTTAGTGACGAGCGCGCACCAACTGATACTTACGTGTCAGATATTCCACCGGTACGCTCCAGATGTGCACCAGACGCGAGAACGGAAACAGCAGGAATAACGTCATCCCCAGCACCAGGTGTAGACGAAAGATAAACGCAACACCCTCGAGATATTGAGAAGCCCCCCCCTGGAAGGTCACCACCGACTGCGCCCAGCCAACCAGTTTCATCATCTCACTACCGTCCATATGCTGAGCAGAGAACGGAATGGTCAGCAGGCCCAGCGCACACTGAATAACGAGCAGCGACAAGATCAAAATATCCGCTCCGGTAGTCGTTGCACGCACGCGTGGGCTGAACAGGCGGCGTTTCAGCAACAGCACACCGCCAATCAGACACAGCACGCCGCTGGCACCACCAGCAATCATCGCCATTTTCTGTTTCACGTCAATCGGCAGCCAGGCTTCATACATCCAGTGCGGCGTCAGCATACCGAAGAAGTGACCGACAAAAATCCCCAGAATACCGATATGGAACAGATTCGACGCCAGGTTCATCCCTTTACGATCCAGCATCTGACTGGACGCCGCGCGCCAGGTGTACTGCCCATAGTCATAACGAAGCCAGCTACCAATCAGGAAGACCGCCCCGGCTATGTACGGGTAGATATCAAAGAAGAACATATTCAGGAATTGCATTAGTACTGTCCTCCAGTGGTAATATTCAGATATTGCGGCGCGACAGTACCGGCAAAACGCCGCTGATGAGCAGTGATTGCCGAATCACCGCAGCCTTTGTCAGCAAAGAATTTAACCTGCACTTCTTCCCAGACGGCATCCAGCGCTTGCGGCGTATCGTCGCGCGCTTCGTCGGCAATTTTTTCCACCACTTTGTCGCTGTCGATAGCGGTATTCGCCAGTTTCAGCAGCAGATCAAACAGCACGGCATAACGGCTTGCACGCTGTTGCAAACGCGCGTTCAGCAATGCCAGAATCGGCGCGATATCTTTCAACCCCTCCACGGCTTCGCTTTGCGGCAGCTGTGCCAGATACTCCAGATACAGCGGCAGATGGTCCGGCAATTCACGGCTGTTTAACTGCAAACCATGCTGCTCATACTGCGCCAGCAGGTCCACCATCGCCTGACCGCGGTCGCGGGATTCACCGTGAACATGTTCGAATAGCAACAGTGACGTGGCGCGACCACGGTCAAACAGTTCGCTGTACTGCGCCTGGGCATCCAGCGGATCCATCGCCGTTAAATCGCGCAGGAAAATGCCCAGCACATGGGCATCTTCTTTCGACAGATTTTTCGACGCGGCAATAGCCTCAAACATCTCTTGTTGATGCTGCCATAAGGCAGCATCCGGATATTCAAGGAGACGCGATACAATGACGAGTTCAATCATGGGTGCGGCTCCGTTTTACTGGTTACATCGATGGCATCAATACGGCGGCTGTTGAACAGATTGAATTTGGTATCTGAACCGTGGCAGCCATCACCAAAGGTAAAGCCGCAGCCATTTTTCTCCGGGAAGGCTTCCCGTGCCAGTTCACGATGACTGCCCGGCACCACAAAGCGATCTTCGTAGTTAGCAATCGCCAGATAACGGTACATCTCCTGTGCCTGGGCTTCGGTCAGGCCGACCTCTTCCAGTGCACGGGTATCGACTTTACCGTCAACGGTTTCAGCGCGTTTGTAATGACGCATCGCCAGCATACGTTTCAGCGCGCGCAGTACCGGTCTGGTATCACCGGCGGTCAGCAGATTCGCCAGATACTGTACCGGAATACGCAGGCTTTCGACGTCTGGCAGAATGCCGTTGCTGCCCAACTCCCCTGCGTCTGCCGCAGACTGAATCGGAGACAGAGGCGGCACGTACCAGACCATCGGCAGAGTGCGATATTCCGGATGCAGCGGCAGCGCCAGTTTCCATTCCATCGCCATTTTATAAACCGGCGACTGCTGTGCGGCTTCAATAACGCTCAGCGGAATACCGTCTGTAATCGCCTGCTCGATAACCGTCGGATCGCTCGGATCGAGGAACACTTCCAGCTGACGCTGATAGAGATCTTTCTCGTTCTCGGTGCTGGCTGCACGTTCAATAGCGTCGGCATCGTACAGCAGCACGCCAAGATAACGGATACGACCGACACAGGTTTCTGAACACACCGTCGGCTGACCGGCTTCAATACGCGGATAGCAGAAGATGCATTTCTCAGACTTACCGCTCTTCCAGTTGAAGTAGATTTTTTTGTATGGGCATCCGGTGATGCACATACGCCAGCCACGGCATTTATCCTGGTCGATCAATACGATGCCATCTTCTTCACGCTTGTAAATCGCACCGCTCGGGCAGGTCGCCACACATGCCGGATTCAGGCAGTGTTCGCACAGGCGCGGCAAATACATCATGAAGGTGTTTTCAAACTGGCTATACATCGCCTTCTGGATGTTGTCGAAGTTCTTGTCTTTCGCCAGTTTGTCAAACTCACCGCCCAGGTCATCTTCCCAGTTCGGCCCTTTTTCGATTTTCGCCATCCGTTCGCCAGTAATCAGCGAACGCGGACGGGCAATCGGCTGCGATTTGCTGCCTTCCGGCGCGGTATGCAGGCTCTGGTAGTCAAAATCGAACGGCTCGTAATAATCGTCGATCCCCGGCAGATGCGGGTTAGCGAAAATTTTACCCAGCAGCATGGCACGGTTACCCATGCGCGGTTGCAGTTTGCCATTGATTTTACGGATCCAGCCGCCTTTGTATTTTTCCTGGTTTTCCCAGTCAGTCGGGAAGCCCTGGCCTGGTTTGGTTTCCACGTTGTTGAACCACGCGTATTCCACGCCTTCGCGGCTGGTCCAGACGTTTTTACAGGTAACTGAACAGGTGTGGCAGCCGATGCATTTATCGAGATTCAGCACCATGCCGACTTGTGAACGAATTTTCATTTTACGCTCTCCTGTACCTGGTCATTGCCTTCGCCATCTAACCAGTCAATGTTCTTCATCTTACGCACTACAACAAACTCATCGCGGTTAGAACCTACGGTGCCGTAGTAGTTAAAGCCGTATGCCAGATGAGCATAGCCGCCGATCATATGCGTCGGTTTCGGCGTGATACGAGTGACCGAGTTATGAATACCGCCGCGCTGGCTGGTGATTTCTGAACCAGGCAGGTTAATGATACGTTCCTGAGCGTGGTACATCATGGTCATTCCTGCCGGAACACGTTGGCTGACAACCGCACGGGCAGTCAGCGCACCGTTGCTGTTGAAAACTTCAATCCAGTCGTTGTCGGCAATACCCAGCTCTTTGGCATCGGCTTCGCTCAGCCAGACCACCGGACCACCGCGCCCCAAAGTCAACATCAGCAGGTTATCGCTGTAAGTGGAGTGGATCCCCCACTTCTGGTGCGGCGTCAGGAAGTTGAGGGCTTTTTCCGGATTACCGTTAGATTTCTGCCCCATCACTTCTTTCACCGAACGGGTGTCGATCGGTGGACGATAAACCAGCAGGCTTTCACCGAAATCACGCATCCACTGATGATCCTGATACAGCTGCTGACGACCAGAGAGCGTGCGCCATGGGATCAGCTCGTGAACGTTGGTGTAGCCGGCGTTGTAAGAAACGTGTTCATCTTCAAGGCCAGACCAGGTCGGGCTGGAAATGATTTTGCGCGGCTGTGCCTGAATATCGCGGAAGCGGATCTTCTCGTCTTCTTTATTCAGCGCCAGATGCGTATGGTCACGACCAGTAAACTCGCTCAGGGCAGCCCAGGCTTTCACGGCTACCTGACCGTTGGTTTCTGGTGCCAGCGTCAGGATCATCTCTGCCGCATCAATTGCGGTGTTGAGCATCGGTTGGCCTTTCGCCGGACCTTCAGCCTTGGTGTAGTTGAGCTTACGCAGCAGATCCATTTCGCTCTGGGTGTTCCAGGCAATCCCTTTACCGCCGTTACCGATTTTCTCCATCAGCGGGCCGATAGAGGTAAAGCGTTCGTAAGTTGCCGGGTAATCGCGCTCTACGGCCAGAATGTGCGGTGCGGTTTTACCAGGGATCAGGTCGCATTCGCCTTTTTTCCAGTCTTTCACCTCCAGCGGCTGCGCCAGTTCAGCGGCAGAGTCGTGCTGGATCGGCAGCGTAACGATGTCGGTTTCTTTACCCAGATGACCGACGCACACTTCGGAGAATTTCCTGGCGATGGCTTTGTAGATTTCCCAATCGCTTTTCGCTTCCCAGGCCGGATCAACCGCCGCAGACAGTGGGTGAATAAACGGATGCATATCCGAAGTATTCATGTCGTCTTTTTCGTACCAGGTCGCCGTCGGCAAAATGATGTCTGAGTAGAGACAAGTGCTCGACAGACGGAAGTCCAGAGTCACCACCAAATCCAGCTTGCCTTCCAGACCGTTGTCCTGCCACTCCACGTCTTCCGGCTTCACGCCGCCCTGCTGCCCCAGATCTTTACCCTGGATGCCGTGCTCTGTCCCCAGCAGGTACTTGAGCATAAACTCATGACCTTTACCGGAAGAACCGAGCAGGTTAGAACGCCAGATGAACAGGTTACGTGGGTGGTTTTTACCGTTTTCTGGTTGTTCAGCCGCAAAACGGATGGACCCCTCTTTCAGGGATTTCACCGTGTAATCCACCGGATTCATCCCCGCTTTTTCTGCTTCGCGAGCGATAGTCAGCGGGTTAGTGCCTAACTGTGGCGCAGACGGCAGCCAGCCCATGCGTTCTGCACGAACGTTAAAGTCGATAAGATGTCCGGTATAGCGGGATTTATCTGCCATCGGCGACAGCAGCTCTTCCGCAGTCACGGTTTCATAACGCCACTGGCTGGAGTGGTTATAGAAATAAGAGGTGCTGTTCATGTGACGCGCCGGACGCTGCCAGTCAAGAGCAAACGCCAGCGGCTGCCAGCCGGTTTGCGGACGCAGTTTTTCCTGACCTACATAGTGTGCCCAGCCGCCACCGCTCTGACCGACACAGCCGCAGAAAATCAGCATGTTGATCAGACCACGATAGTTCATATCGAGGTGATACCAGTGGTTCAGCCCCGCACCAACGATAATCATCGAACGACCGTGCGTTTTATCAGCGTTATCGGCAAATTCACGGGCGATGCGAATAATCTGACTGCGAGAAACGCCAGTAATCTGCTCGGCCCAGGCCGGGGTGTAGGCTTTCACGTCGTCATAGCTGGTCGCGCAGTTAACGTCGTTCAGGCCACGTTCCAGACCGTAGTTTGCCAGCGTCAAATCATAAACGGTGGTCACCAGGGCGGTACTGCCATCAGCCAGTTGCAGGCGTTTTACCGGTAGTTTGTGCAGCAGAACGTTTTCCAGCTCCACTTTGTTGAAGTGTTCAGTTCCGTCGCCACCAAAGTACGGGAAGCCCACTTCAGCGATCTCATCCTGGCTACCCAGCAGGCTCAGTTGTAGCTCGGTTTCTTCGCCAGTTTTGCCGTCGCGCTGTTCAAGATTCCATTTGCCCTTCTCGCCCCAACGAAAGCCAATAGAGCCGTTCGGTGCAATCATTTCGCCGTTGGTATTAAAGGCGACTGTTTTCCATTCCGGATTGTTTTCCTGGCCCAGCGCATCAACCAGATCGGCAGCGCGCAGCATACGCCCCGCGGCGTAGTAACCGTCGCGCGCTTCCAGCATCACCAGCATCGGCATGTCGGTGTAGCGACGCACATAGTCGGTGAAATACTGGCTTGGGTTGTCGAGATGGAATTCACGCAGCATCACGTGACCCATTGCCAGCGCCATTGCCGCATCGGTGCCCTGTTTCGGTGCCAGCCACAGATCGCACAGTTTGGCGATTTCAGCGTAGTCCGGCGTGACAGCAACAGTTTTAGTGCCTTTGTAACGCACTTCAGTAAAGAAGTGAGCATCCGGGGTACGCGTCTGCGGCACGTTTGACCCCCAGGCGATGATGTAGCTGGAGTTGTACCAGTCAGCGGATTCCGGTACGTCAGTTTGCTCGCCCCAGGTTTGCGGAGACGCCGGAGGCAGATCACAGTACCAGTCGTAGAAGCTTAAGCAAGTACCGCCAATCAGCGAGAGATAGCGCGCTCCCGATGCGTAAGAAACCATCGACATTGCCGGAATCGGCGAGAAGCCAGCGACACGGTCCGGGCCGTAGTTTTTGATGGTGTAAACGTTAGATGCGGCGATCAGTTCGTTCACTTCCTGCCAGGAAGAACGAACAAAACCACCACGTCCACGCGCCTGCTTAAAGCTTTTCGCTTTATCGGCGTCTTCAATGATAGAAGCCCATGCCTCAACTGGATCGCTATGCTGCGTCTTCGCTTCACGCCACATTTTCATCAGGCGTTTACGCATCATTGGGTATTTCAGGCGGTTGGCGCTGTAAAGATACCAGGAGTAGCTGGCACCACGCGGGCAGCCGCGAGGTTCATGGTTTGGCAGGTCCGGACGAGTACGCGGATAGTCAGTCTGCTGAGTTTCCCAGGTCACCAGACCGTTTTTGACGTAGATTTTCCAGCTGCAGGAGCCGGTGCAGTTTACCCCGTGGGTAGAGCGGACGATTTTGTCATGCTGCCAACGCTGGCGATATCCATCCTCCCAGTCACGGTTGGTATTGAGAAGCTGGCCATGCCCATCGGCAAAGGTTTCACCCTTCTGTTTGAAGTAGCGAAACCGGTCCAGGAATTTACTCATCGGTTTTCTCCTGTGGGAGCCTGTCGGCCCTCTGATAAATCGACATTGCTAATGTTTAAGGGCAAGGTAACGCTCTGAAACAGCGTGGAAATTGATAATGATCAAGAGTGACAGGGATGAAAAATAAAGCAAATTCCTAAGATACCCCTTTAGGGTGATCAATGATATTTATCTAACCAACTGTAAAGCAATAGATTTTATACATGAGCACATGTAAACACTTCGGATTTTTAGACAGGTGGGTATTAAGGAGTATCTCTCATGGATGACACATTAATAATGTTTAAGTGATGTTAAAGAAATAATCATCAGATTTAGAGTATGTTGTAACTAAATGGCAAATAAAAAAAGCGCGACATCATGCCGCGCAAAGGATAATCAAATATTACGCTTTATTTTTTAGAATGCCGACCGTATACCGCCCAGGTAATCACCACGCAGGCGATATAGAAAATCAAAAATACTTTCATTGCACCAACTGGCGACCCCGTTAATGCCAGCGAGCTACCGAACGCTTTCGGAATAAAAAAGCCACCAATCGCGCCAATCGCGGAGATGAAGCCCAGTGCTGCCGCAGTGTCGGTTGCCGCTTCACGCATAGCTCGTTCGTCAGAGCCGCCTTCTGCTTTCACGCGATCCATCGTCAGTTTACGGAAGATCACGGAAATCATCTGGAAAGTGGAACCACTACCCAGTCCCGCGGTCAGGAACAGGGCCAGGAAGACTGCGAAGAATGCCATGAAGCTTCCGCCCTGCCCGTCAGTCGGTAAGGTCAGGAGCAGCAGGCCGCTGAAAATCGCCATCAGGATAAAGTTCACCAGCGTGACACGGGTACCGCCCAGACGGTCAGATAATGCACCACCTGCAGAACGCGCCAGCGCACCAATAAACGGCCCGAAGAAAGCGTATTGCAGAATTTGGACATCCGGGAACTGCGTTTTTGAGAGCATCGCGAAGCCCGCAGAGAAGCCAATGAAGGAGCCGAAAGTTGCCAGATACAGCAGACTCATAATCCACAGATGACCCCGTTTAAGTACCGGCAACTGCTCCTTGATGGAGGCTTTTGAGGTAGCAAGGTCGTTCATGCCAAACCACGCCGCAATGGTGAAGATGGCAAGAAACGGCACCCATACCCAGGACGCATTTGCCAGATACAGCTCAGTCCCATCAGGCTGTTTGACGCCCTGGCTACCAAATACTGCGAAAATCGACAGTGATACCACCAGCGGAGCAACCAGCTGCATGACGCTGACGCCCATGTTACCCAGCCCACCATTCAGGCCCAGCGCGCCCCCCTGCTTCTGTTTCGGAAAGAAGAAGCTGATGTTTGCCATACTGGATGCGAAGTTCGCGCCAGCAAAGCCGCACAGCAGAGAGATGATGATGAAGACGCTATAAGGCGTGGAGGTATCCTGCACGGCAAAACCCAGCCAGACGCAAGGAATAATCAGAATACCGGTGCTGAATGCCGTCCAGCGACGACCACCGAAGACAGGAACCATAAAGGAGTATGGAACACGTAACAATGCGCCAGAAACCGAAGGCAGCGCAGTCAACATAAATAGCTGATCTGTCGTAAAATTAAAACCGACTTTCGGTAAGTTCACCGCGACAGCGCTGAACAACATCCATACGCAAAACGCCAACAGCAGACAGGGAACGGAAATCCACAGGTTGCGGCTGGCAATACGCTGACCGCGTTGTTGCCAGAACGCAGGATCTTCCGGTCGCCAATCTGTAATGACGGCTCCGGTAGCCCTTTCGGGGGCTGATGAGTGACTCATAGACACCTCTGATACTCGTTTCGATGTCTGCCACCTTATTGTTTGTAGCTAAAGGTAATTTGATGTAAATCAAACGATAAGATAACTTTATCCATCATGAATATTTATTATTATCCATAGTGAGTACTGCGATTTCATAAAAATTATGAGATTTTTCACGGTACTGTAAAATCCCTATCCTTGCTGATGTAAAGCAACTAACCACACGGAAAATAAGGAGTAACTCTTTCCGGGTATGGGTATACTTCAGCCAATAGCCGAGAATACGGCCATTCCAGAATGTATCGTCACATTCATTAAGGTTATTGTTCATTTAAAGCCTGAAGGAAGAGGTTTACATGCTTAAACGTTGTCTCTCTCCGCTTACCCTGGTTAATCAGGTTGCGCTTATTGTGTTGCTTTCTACTGCGATTGGAATGGCGGGGATGGCGGTTTCTGGCTGGCTGGTGCAAGGCGTTCAGGGCAGCGCCCATGCGATAAACAAAGCGGGATCGCTGCGCATGCAAAGTTACCGTCTGTTGGCGGCAGTGCCATTAAGCGAGAAAGACAAGCCCTTAATTAAAGAGATGGAACAAACAGCATTTAGCGCCGAGTTGACTCGAGCAGCAGAACGAGACGGACAACTGGCGCAATTACAGGGTTTACAAGATTACTGGCGTAATGAACTGATCCCTGCTCTGGTTCGTGCACAAAATCGTGAAACGGTGTCAGCAGACGTCAGCCAGTTTGTTGCCGGGCTTGATCAGCTGGTGTCTGGTTTTGACCGCACCACGGAAATGCGCATTGAGACAGTGGTGCTGGTCCATCGGGTAATGGCGGTATTTATGGCACTTTTACTGGTGTTCACTATTATCTGGTTGCGGGCGCGACTGCTACAACCGTGGCGGCAGCTGTTGGCAATGGCGAGTGCCGTCAGCCATCGCGATTTTACCCAACGCGCGAACATCAGCGGGCGCAACGAAATGGCGATGCTTGGAACTGCGTTGAACAATATGTCTGCAGAACTGGCAGAAAGTTACGCCGTACTTGAGCAGCGGGTTCAGGAGAAAACCGCCGGACTGGAGCATAAAAATCAAATCCTCTCTTTTTTATGGCAGGCCAACCGCCGTTTGCATTCCCACGCCCCGCTGTGTGAACGCCTGTCACCTGTACTCAACGGCTTACAGAACTTAACTCTGCTACGTGATATCGAACTGCGGGTGTATGACACTGATGATGAAGAGAATCATCAGGAGTTTACCTGCCAGCCAGATATGACTTGCGATGATAAAGGCTGCCAGCTCTGCCCGCGCGGCGTATTACCCGTTGGCGATCGCGGCACTACCCTGAAGTGGCGGCTGGCTGACTCTCATACGCAGTACGGTATTTTGCTGGCGACCCTGCCGCAGGGGCGTCATCTTAGCCATGACCAACAACAACTGGTGGATACCCTGGTTGAACAACTCACCGCCACGCTGGCGCTGGATCGCCATCAGGAACGTCAGCAACAGTTGATCGTGATGGAAGAGCGTGCAACCATTGCGCGCGAACTGCATGATTCGATTGCCCAATCTCTCTCTTGCATGAAGATGCAGGTGAGTTGTTTACAGATGCAGGGCGATGCGCTGCCAGAAAGCAGCCGCGAACTGTTAAGTCAGATCCGTAACGAACTGAATGCGTCCTGGGCGCAGTTGCGTGAATTGCTCACCACATTCCGTTTGCAGCTCACCGAGCCTGGATTACGTCCGGCGCTGGAGGCGAGTTGCGAAGAGTACAGCGCCAAATTTGGCTTCCCGGTGAAGCTGGATTATCAATTGCCGCCTCGTCTGGTGCCTTCGCATCAGGCAATCCACTTGTTGCAAATTGCCCGTGAGGCATTAAGTAACGCCCTCAAACATTCGCAAGCGAGTGAGGTGGCGGTGACAGTGGCGCAAAACGACAATCAGGTCAAACTGACCGTCCAGGATAACGGCTGCGGTGTGCCTGAAAATGCCATCCGCAGCAATCATTACGGCATGATAATAATGCGCGACCGTACGCAAAGTTTACGAGGCGATTGCCGCGTCCACCGTCGTGAATCAGGTGGCACCGAAGTGGTGGTCACCTTTATTCCCGAAAAAACTTTCACAGACGTCCAAGGAGATACCCATGAGTAATCAGGAACCGGCCACTATCCTGCTGATCGACGATCACCCGATGCTGCGAACTGGCGTAAAACAGCTTATCAGTATGGCACCAGATATCACCGTGGTTGGCGAAGCAAGTAATGGCGAACAGGGTATTGAACTGGCAGAATCTCTTGATCCCGATCTGATCCTGTTAGATCTCAATATGCCCGGCATGAACGGTCTGGAAACGCTGGATAAACTGCGTGAAAAGTCCCTCTCCGGGCGCATTGTGGTATTCAGCGTCTCTAACCATGAAGAAGATGTGGTCACAGCCCTGAAACGCGGCGCGGATGGCTATCTGTTAAAAGATATGGAACCGGAAGATCTGCTGAAAGCGTTGCATCAGGCAGCTGCTGGCGAAATGGTATTAAGCGAAGCATTAACACCTGTTCTGGCCGCCAGCTTGCGCGCTAACCGTGCCACTACTGAACGCGATGTTAACCAGTTAACCCCACGCGAGCGCGATATTCTCAAGCTGATTGCCCAAGGTTTGCCGAACAAGATGATTGCCCGCCGCCTGGATATCACCGAAAGCACAGTAAAAGTGCACGTCAAGCACATGCTGAAGAAAATGAAGCTCAAGTCTCGCGTGGAAGCAGCGGTATGGGTGCATCAGGAGCGCATTTTCTGATTACGGTTCCCGGCGCGGTTCATCGTTCGACAATGCATCAAATGGTTCGACAAGCGTTAGCGTGATCTCATTGGAGGAGACACGCTGCCCCTGGTTATCTTCCACCACCACCGACAATCGCCAGTGATTGCTCGCCCCTTCCCCTCCCAAAAAATGAATAACCGCAGTGTTAAAGCAACGTGGTGACAGATCATTTTTGTCGTACTCTCTTCAGCTTTCAGACAAGTCCTTAAAAAGGTGACCGATTGGTCATACAGTAGAGAAGCAGTAAGATAGAGGATAAGTGTCTAATTCCCTGAATACAGGAGTAAATAATGCAAAAAATCGTAATCGTTGCCAATGGCGCACCTTACGGGAGCGAATCCTTGTTTAACAGCTTGCGGCTGGCCATTGCGCTACGAGAGCAGGAGAGCAATCTGGATTTGCGTCTGTTCCTGATGTCTGATGCGGTCACCGCCGGGTTACGCGGGCAAAAACCAGGGGAAGGCTACAACATTCAGCAAATGCTGGAGATCCTTACCGCTCAGAATGTACCGGTAAAATTGTGCAAAACCTGTACTGACGGGCGCGGGATTAGCACACTTCCTCTGATTGATGGGGTGGAAATCGGTACTCTTGTGGAACTGGCGCAATGGACGCTGTCAGCCGATAAAGTGCTTACATTTTAATGTTTGAGGGGGCGTCTGACGCCCCACTATGAGGGAAGTTTACTCAGGCGAATCCAGGCCGTAACACACCATCCGGAAAATTCTCCACCAGCAGTTTTTTTACCGATACCAGCAAATCATTCAGCCCATCGTCCTGCATTCCCAGTTTGATAAGCTCTTGTTCCAGTGAAAACAGGTACTGTGCGTTAGTTCCCAGCGGGCCGCTCGCCGCCGCAATCAACGGCGCTATGACCTGAGCGCGAGTATCAGATTCATATTCTGGATGTCGCGGGTCCATAATAAACACAATGGCGTTGACTGTGCGCCCATCATCAAGATCAAGCTGACACCAGGTTGGCAGATAACAGCCGGTAATCATCTCGCGCTTCCACAACAGGGTTAGTTCCTGCTCCAGCGTCTCTTCTGGCAGTCGATAGGCGACGCCTGTGGTGCGTCCCCCTTCTTTCAGTGCAAGCATCCGTCCCGGCTGGTGCGCAGTCCCGCGTCCGGCAGTCAGGCGCAGGCAGAACGCGCGATGCCATCCAACCAGTGTACCGGCGCACGACTCGGTAAACTCCAGCGCCGGATTCCACATCAACGATCCATAGCCGAAGATCCACACCGGTCCCTCATCAGGTCGACAAGCCAGCGTCGCCGCCAGCGAAGCTGCCCGTTGTTCTGCTGACCATAAGAGTGATTCTTCAATAGTACCAAATGCCGTTTTACAATCGGCATTCATCAAGAAATCACGCGTTATCACCTTACACCTCCACCACTGCATACTTCCCTGCGACAACTTTTTGGTGTCTTCCGGACATTTTTACTGCTCATTTTGAAACCACTAACGGGACAATATGCAATCAACAGACCACTTGCAAGGCAACACCGCACGAATAGCTTTAACTCAGCTACCGGTTTTACGATTTTTTATGCCATTTATCATCATCCCCTTTGGCATATTCATGCTTCACAGCAGCCCAGGCCACTTTATGCGCCGTTTCTTCGCGACTGGCGTCATCACGCCGATCTTCTTTATTTTTATATTGATCCCATGCGCTGTTGAACGCTTCTTTATATACTCGTCATACTTCAAGTTGCATGTGCTGCGACTGCGTTCGCTCACCCCAGTCACTTACTTATGTAAGTGACTGGGGATTCACTCGCTTGCCGCCTTCCTGCAACTCGAATTATTTAGAGTATAGATATCCTGGGCATTAGACGGTAGCACGTGCTTTACGCTTTCCGGCAGATCGCTTTTCGTTTTATACGGCATTGTTGACTCCTTTTACAAAGTTGAATATTAAGTGTGGTCAACAATATCCACTCTTGCCAAAACATAAGAATTTTCGTGTCAGACTCTTCTCAATAAACGCTAAAACAAACATTGTCTAAACGCATTGCTTATTTTTATACCCCAATGAGTAAAAAATCGACAGCGGGGTAAAAATTCGTAAAATGTTACCGATATCCAGACACTTTCTGTTATTTTTCCTGCCTATTTTTTACATTTCCGATAAATTCATCTGCAAAGGGATAACCATAATGTCAAATGCTCAAGAGGCGGTAAAAACCCGCCACAAGGAGACTTCGCTTATTTTCCCGGTTCTGGCGCTGGTAGTGCTATTCCTGTGGGGAAGCAGCCAGACACTACCAGTAGTCATTGCCATCAATCTTCTTGCGCTCATTGGTATTTTAAGTAGCGCCTTTAGTGTTGTCCGTCATGCGGACGTATTAGCCCATCGCCTGGGAGAACCTTACGGTTCGCTAATTCTTAGCCTTTCAGTGGTTATTCTTGAAGTCAGTTTGATTTCAGCTCTAATGGCAACCGGCGACGCGGCGCCGACGCTAATGCGTGATACACTCTATTCAATCATTATGATTGTTACCGGTGGGCTGGTTGGTTTTGCATTATTGTTGGGTGGACGTAAGTTTGCCACCCAATATATGAATCTGTTTGGTATCAAGCAGTATTTAATTGCACTGTTCCCCCTGGCGATAATTGTATTAGTATTCCCAATGGCTCTGCCTGTGGCGAATTTTTCAACCGGCCAGGCGTTACTGGTCGCATTAATTTCTGCGGCAATGTATGGCGTATTTTTGCTGATCCAGACCAAAACGCATCAAAGTTTGTTTGTCTACGAACACGAAGATGACAGCGATGATGACGACCCGCACCACGGTAAACCGTCTGCCCACAGCAGCCTGTGGCATGCCATCTGGTTGATTGTCCATCTGATTGCTGTTATTGCGGTCACCAAAATGAACGCCAACCCGCTGGAGACATTGCTCGACAGCATGAATGCCCCTGTCGCCTTTACTGGCTTCCTGGTGGCACTGTTGATTCTGTCGCCGGAAGGTTTAGGTGCGTTAAAAACAGTGTTGAACAACCAGGTGCAGCGCGCGATGAATCTGTTCTTTGGTTCAGTGTTAGCAACCATTTCGCTTACCGTACCTGTTGTCACGCTAATTGCCTTTATGACGGGTAACGAATTGCAGTTTGCACTTGGTGCGCCAGAAATGGTGGTGATGGTCGCTTCTTTAGTGCTGTGCCATATCTCCTTCTCCACCGGACGTACTAACGTGCTCAATGGCGCAGCGCATCTGGCGCTGTTTGCCGCCTATTTGATGACGATATTTGCCTGACGACGGCCTTTCCCCCGATGACGAAAATCGGGGGAAGTTTTTCTCCCTTCCCCCTCATACAGAGAGCTGTATCAGGCCAAATACTGGCGAATATCGGAAGGCGCATAATTTTGTTCCCACAGGGCCTTCATCATCAACATATAAGGTTCAACATAAGAGAAAAAAGACTGATAGCTTTCGCAAAAATAATTGAGGGCTGGAAGGCCGTTTCGGGAAAACGCGATACGCTGTTTTGGACAACCGCCGTGACAGGCGAATTCTATATTACAACTCATACACTCCGCTGCCAGTAGCGGTTTACACTGTTCGACTATTTGATTCTTTGTGTTTTTCCGCGTCGTGAACGCACTAACATCAAATGATGCGAAAACACAATTCGGCGCAGGTAATCCACACCACGACGCAAAAGCGTGCTCAAAAACAGGGATTTTTATCGTTCCAATATCCAGACGAACCCAGGTGTAAAAAATCGTTTTCAAAAAGATCCCTAATGCTGCTGGCGCAAGGCTGTGCGTATCTCCCCCTTCTTGAGCAAGCGGTTCAAGCAGAGGGATAAACTGCATATGGCGACTGCCCAGATTTTTAAGATAGTGATATATCTGCAGAGGTTGCTGGCTATTTATAGCGTTAATAACGGTCAGAGTGCTAAATTCAACATCATGTTTTCGCAGCAATCTCACCGCCGCTTCAATCTGGCGAGCCGTTGGTTTATCAGAAATCGTGTCGCAGAGATTATTATGCAACGAAGTATTAACATTCACTGAAATGCTAATAATAAACTGATATCTTTTGAAAAATTCGCACCAACTGTCATCCAACAGAACACCATTGATCAGTACGGTATTAATAATTTTATTACCTTGTACAACTTGCTGTTGTAACTTAATAACTCGCTTAAAGAAGTTAAGCTTGTCAGGTGTTAGTTCCTGAATTTGCCAGAAAAATATCACATTACCCGTTTTATGAGCATTGATTTTCTGACGAATAAATAACTGTAACGTCTCATCATCTGAATTGCACGTTGTACATTCAGAGCAGGACTGGACCTTATCGAAATAGCAATACGAACAACGTAAATTACAGGATGTACTGGCACATTTCATTATCATTCTTATGGTCCTGTTTCTGTTTGTTTTATAATGCGTAAGGGAATGATGCAATCCATAGAATGAATTGCATCATCAATATTAATTTTATTATTTACTGGCGTTAACTCGCATTTCATTAATCTGTGCCGGAACTATTTTGTGTCCTGATTTCAAATAATCAATCACAACATCGGACATATTATGTCCAGCACGAACTTGTACATTTTTTCCTTCCTTAAATGCCAGAAAACCATCGCCACCCAGTGCAAGAAACGTCGTTGTTGCAACATGATAAGTCTCTGTATCCACAACCGCTTTACCGTTGATTGTGAAAGATTCTATTCTCTGGCCTACTGGTTTTTGCGGGATATAATGCATTTCAGCTCCCTTTGACATCTGTAATATGCCGTTAGTGAGCGATGCACCATGTTCCATCAGGTTACGCAGATCTTTGCCGCTGAGATCCATTTCCGTAAGTTCATTCTTAAAGGGAAATGTGCTGGTAATATCACCAAAGGTAATGGGGCCAGCATTGATATCCGCACGTAAACTACCGGAATTGATCAGTGCAATCTGCGCATTCGGTGCAGCAACAAGCATTGCATCCGTAAACAGGTTGCCAAGTTGTGATGATTCACCATAGGCACGCGTTAACGTGACAGGTGATTCACCGACCGGCTGGCGCACGATATCTGCCAGTTTTTTATTCCAGCCATCAATAACTTTCTGAGTTGTCGGATCAGGTTTCCATTCATCCGCATAAAGTGTTTTCAACTCAAAGCTTTTCACTTTATGGGTATGGGCGGCAGGATCTACATTGAGCACCAGTTTCCCTACATCAATACCGCCGCTGTCGGTCGAAAGGATTAATGTATTTCCCACTTTGATAGGTTCAGGTGTTCCTACATGGGCATGCCCGGTAATGAGAATATCAAGGCCTTTGACCTTACTTGCAGTCTGAATATCTGTATCCAGCGCACGCCTGACATCGGTGTTACCGATACTGGACTGACGCGCCGGAACACCTTCGTGGATGAGAGCGACCGTAATGTCAACTTTCCCTCGTAGTTCATCCAGATAATGCTGCAGATATTTCACCTCATCGCGAGCCTCAATCCCCTGATTCTTGAGACTGGCCGCTGATTTATCAAAGCGATTGTTGTTATCATTATCGAGTCCCTGGATTGAGAGCTCTGAAATTGTGTCATTAAATGCAAACACACCGTGTAGTCCAATAACGCCAATCTTTACACCGTCCTTTTCCAGAATGGTGTATGGTTTATTCCAGAACGGTATTTCACTGTCCTTATGGAAGACATTTCCCAATAAAACGGGGAAATTTGCCTTACTTAACTGTCGGAGAAGGTTATCCCAACCATGGTCGAATTCATGATTACCAATGGATACCACATCAAAGGGCATGGTATTCATAATATCGATTATTGCCTGCCCCTTTGTCAGACTACTGATATATGGACCGGTAAAATAGTCACCCGCATCAAAATAAAAGGTAGCTTTATTTTTTACTTTTTCTTGTTTTACTAATGTTGTTATATTAGCGAATCCACCGATTGCTCGTTTACCGTCTGCAACATACGGGAGTTTGTATGTATCAACATGAGCATGGAGATCGTTAGTATAAATAATAGTAACCTCTTTTGCACAAGCCCAGAGCGGTAGTGTCAGCAGGATACCCGCAGCAATATTTTTTATTTTCATAAATAATTCCTTTCAAAGTTATTTAAAAAGTATACCCGACAGTTAAATAATAAGCCCATCCTGTTGAATCTATCGTGGTCATTTCTCCTTTACTATTAAATGCGTTACTCCCCTCATCAAATTGCCCGCCATGATAAAAATAGCGAAGAGTTGCGCCATAACTCCAGTGAGAATAAACCAGACTGAGTACATGAGTGGAAACTATTGAGTTATTTGTACGAGAATAAAACTGTTGCTTACCACCTGATTCTTCCTTTAAGTCCGAACCAAAATCGAAGTTAGTAAAACCGACATAATTTAATTTACCACCCCAAACGGTAGTAATCGGAACAACATATTTTACTTTGAAACGATAACCATCCCATTCATTCGCATTAGCAGCATTATAATTGTTTCCTTGATATTTAGCATAGATGTTTGCAGACAACATCATCGGTAGCCCTGTATCGATATCAGTCCCTAACCCCATATACCAGGTACTCTGACGCTGCCCTTCATTCGTTCCCGCATCGTAGATATAATTATTAGCAAAATACCATTCTTTAAATGGACCAAAACTTAAGTCTAATCCCGTTAATTTGTCGATACTAAAACGCGGCTCTATTTCCATAAAAAATGGTGAGCCGTTATCCCAAATGCCAATGTCATTATCATTTCCTAAACCAAAAAATTTAGGTAAATCCGCATAACCATAGAAATCAAACCAATCCACATGAGCCCATGCGCGATATTCTGGATATAGATCTGATCTTTTCTGTGGCCCAAAGCGAGTAGAATTACTTCCTACTATATTAATACTTTGATGCCACCAGCCAGATAAATATTCATTATCTCCAGAATCAGCAAACGTTACCACGGGCAACAATATAAATACTCCTGATAAAAGATATTTTATTTTTTGCATAAATATAACTCCTTCCACTGAGGCTTATTAAAATAATACTATTCCTGTAATAAATAATACACATCACGTTCTTTAATACTTTGCTATTATATGATTGAGATATATTAATATCTCAACCATAACTGATGTTACTGCTAATTCATTGTGCCTATTTAGCTGCGCTTACATCAACTACCCTCATTTCAAGATCATGTTTTAATGGGCTATGTGCCTTAATATAATCAATGATCGATTCTGCAGAAGTGGTGCTGTTAATAGTTTTGACATTCGTTCCTTTTAGGAAGGTCTCAAATCCATCACCACCATAGATACCTTTTTATTTAAAACAATACCTGTCACCACCTCCCTGGAGGTGGTGAAGGGATAATAATAAATTTATTTAAAAATCATCTCTAAAGATAATAAATATCCTGTGAACCCTATCTATTAATAAATTACTGTAATACAGAACGCAGTACATCAAGCGTATTTATTTCTTCACATCAGCAACACGCATACCGTTAAGTTGTTCGTCCGTAATGGCATTACCCGCCTTGAAATAATCAACCACTGCATGGTAGACATAATAACCGCCCGTTGTGTTGCGCGCTTTACCCTCAGTAAACGTGGTAAAACCATCGCCGCCATCAGCAAGGAAGCTTTGGGTAGCAATATGGTAAATCGTTGCATCCTCAATCGGCTTATTATTAAGCGTAAGCTCGACAACACGTTGACCGATTGGTTTACTGCTGTCGTACTTCATTTCCATGCCTTTAGATACTTGCAAAATCCCATTACTCAGGCTGGCTCCGTGCTCCATCAAACTACGTAATTGTTTACCAGTGAGATCCATCGTAGTCAGTTCATTAGGGAACGGAAACGTACTGATGACGCCTCCCATCGTAATTGCCCCCGCCGGGATCTCATTGCGGATACCGCCAGAGTTGGTTAACGCTAATTGTGTATCTTTACCTGCTGCTGCCAGCAAAGCATCCGCTGCCAGGTTCCCCAGTGACGCGGATTCACCATAAGCGCGCGTTAATTCAACCGGCGACTGCGCTACGGTTTGTTGCACAATTTCATCAAGTTTCTTATTCCAGCCATCAATGACTGACTTCGTTTGTGGGTCAGGTTTCCACTCATCAGCATAAATGGTTTTCAGCTCAAAATTTTTCACCGTAAAGTGATGCGGTTTATCTTTGTAATCCAGAACCAGTTTTCCAACATCAATACCACCACTGTCGGTTGACAGAATTAGTGTATTACCGACTTTAATCGGTTCCGGTGTACCAACGTGCGCATGTCCGGTAATCAGAATATCCAATCCTTTTACCTGTCCTGCAGTCTGAATATCTTTATCCAGCGCACGACGTACATCAGTACTCCCCATACTGGATTGACGAGCTGGCACGCCCTCATGGACCAGCAGCACGGTCAAATCAACTTTACCTTTTAGTTCGTCGATATAATGTTGCAGCCATTTAATTTCATCCCTGGCTTCAATACCTACGCGTGTCGCGGCGGAAACAGTATCATTAAATGCAAATACGCCGTGTAAACCTATTACACCGATTTTCACACCATCTTTCTCAATAATGGTATAAGGTTTATCCCACAATGTTTTGCTGCTGTTCTGATAAAATATATTTCCCTGCACAATTGGGAATTTCGCCTGGCTAAGCTGTAATAACGTATTGTCCCAGCCATGATCGAATTCATGATTTCCCATTGTCACAGCATCAAATGGCATGGTATTCATGATATCAATAATTGCTTTGCCCTTAGTGAGGCTACTAATATACGGTCCGGTAAAATAATCCCCGGCATCCAAAAACCATGTTGCCTTATTTTTTGCTTTTTCCTGTTTTACCAGAGTAGTGATGTTTGCCCAACCACCAATATCCCGTTTGCCATCAGCAATCCATGGCACTTTATAAGGTTCCACATGCGCATGGAGATCATTGCTATAAATAATTGTGACATCCTTTGCACAGGCCCAAAATGGTAATGCCAACAGAATACCCACAGTAATTATTTTTATCTTCATAACCCGTTCCTTTCAGTTATATAAAGATTTGTTACTTTACGTTTTGAAAAGTTTCTTTATGTGAGTCTGCTCACACTACCTATCAAGAGTTACAGGGCAGAATCAACGACCTCTTGAAATCGTTGGTGGCTTATGTCGACACTATTTACAATTAATACCTGCAAAACGTTTGGTTGTCGCAATTTAGGGTTACCAACATCTGCTGATTACAGTTGGCCAGACTACAGGCTGGGATATCCAGCATTGCACTGCCAGGCATGTGGAAGTTACCCTCCCCTGTTTGATGGGCAACAATTTCGTGACTGGCTATCGGCATACTTAACTGCATATGCTTGTAAAATCGGTCTTTTTTGTCCCGTCTGTTACAGCAAAGAAATTATTTGCTATGGTCATAATCCACAGGGAACACAGCGCGTTCAGTGTCGCGTCTGCAAAAAAGTCTGGACACCCAAACAGCTTTTACAAAGAGAAATAGCACCACCAGAACGAATTGAAACGGTTCCTCTTATTGTGCCTTTTCAAGGAGAGAGCGCGGGCCAGAAACTGTATGTTCTGCTCACCTTTGATACCGCGCGAGGTAATATTCTTCACCTCTCCACTAATTTTACTCAGCATCCGATCGGGGAAACGTTGCGTTATTGCTGGAAAGGACATGTTGAGCCTGATTTGCATCATAGTGACATCGTACAACGCGTTGATATGCGCAATACGCAATTTCTAAACCGCAGTCAGTTCGATGAAATTCAGTATGGAAGTGCGGTCTCTTTAGCAGCCAGCAGACGCTTTATCCACACGATGCAAACAGCGCTTACCCACAACGCTCAATTATCTGCAGGGCATGTAACGCAAATACTGTTTTCCCTGGTACAGAGTTACAACAGTAAACTTACAGCAACGACTTCTGGTCATTAATATTCGCCTTAATCTCCTCTGCAATAAGGCCCCGATCTACGTTCGTGTAACGCGAAAACGAACATCAGGCTACCGTAATGACAACTTACGGCCTTTCTGTATCTGACAGACATAAAAAAGCCCTACCAAATAGCGGTAAGGCTTTTGATTTCAAAACAAAAAATTACTTGCTGGTATCCAGTTCTTCGAAACCTTTCACCAGATCATCAATCGCTTTCATTTGCTTGAGGAACGGTTCCAGTTTAGCCAGCGGCAGCGCGGATGGACCATCACATTTCGCGTGATCCGGGTCGGGATGCGCTTCAATAAACAGCCCCGCCAGACCTACCGCCATACCGGCACGTGCCAGCTCAGCCACCTGAGCACGACGACCGCCGGAAGCTGCGCCAAACGGATCGCGGCATTGCAGTGCGTGGGTCACATCGAAAATCACCGGCGAGTTGCCAGACACTTTCTTCATTATGCTGAAGCCCAGCATATCGACAACCAGGTTGTCATAGCCGAAGTTAGCGCCACGATCGCAAAGAATCACTTTTTCGTTGCCGCCTTCTTTAAATTTATCAACGATATTACCCATCTGGCCTGGACTCACGAACTGCGGTTTTTTAACATTAATTACCGCACCGGTTTTCGCCATGGCTTCCACCAGATCAGTCTGGCGAGCAAGAAACGCCGGTAACTGAATCACATCCACGACATCAGCAACTGGCTGTGCCTGGCTTGGTTCGTGAACGTCGGTGATAATTTTCACGCCAAAAGTCTGCTTTAGCTCCTGGAATATTTTCATCCCTTCTTCCAGGCCTGGTCCACGATAAGAGTGGATGGAGGAACGGTTGGCTTTGTCAAAAGAGGCTTTGAACACGTAAGGGATACCCAGTTTCTGGGTCACGGTTACGTAGTGCTCGCAAATGCGCATCGCCAGATCGCGAGATTCCAGCACGTTCATACCGCCAAACAGTACGAATGGCAGGTCATTTGCTACGTTGATGTCGCCAATGCTAACCACTTTTTGTTTCATAGGATCGCCTTAATCTTGAGTAAAATGTCGATTAATTAATGCAGCACAATATGTTTATGCGCGATGTTATTTATTTGCGCACGTATCATTTCGCTGATCGGGTCTTCCGGACACTGTTCAACGAAATAACTTAAATCGTTCAACGCAACGTGTTCACAATCCAGTTGCGCATAAATCAACCCGCGATCGCGAATTTCATAGGGATCTTCCGGGTTAAATTGTAATAAAGCTTCGCTGGTGCGTAACGCCAGCTCCATCTGATTTTCTTCCATCAACGAGGCTTTGAGTGTATCCAGCAATTTGCGGATTACCTCAATGTTATCAGCTTCATCAAGGTCTTCATAAAACAGTTCCGCAGACGGGCCGATATTTCCCTTTAACCATACGTCCAGCATATGTTCGCTTAACGATTCACCGTTAAAAGGGTTAATCAGCCAAATTTCGCCATCCGGACATTCAATGCGCAATATCAGCTGCGTCGGGAAAATGACCGGCAGCAGCGGCAAATCGAGACGATTCGCGACCCATAATAAAACGGCACCTAACGATACCGCACTGCCCTGCCGATTCTTTAACACCTGATCCAGCCATAATGCATCGGAAAGACGATAAACACCGCGTGAGGCTTTAAATCCCCAGTCGCCGTAAAACAGCGCGAGCAGTTTTTCCAACTGCTCTTCTAAAGGCAGAAGCTGGCTGATTTCTTCCTTCGCCAGACTAACGGGACGCTCCAGTTCGTCGTAAACATCTTGCGAGGGAAAATCGTGGCGGATTGCTTCGCAAGCCAGGATCATGCCTTCGCACAATGGCGCTTTATTAAATTCGAAATCAGCTAACGATCTCATGACTTACCCCAGTAACGGTACTTTTGTGGTGGCGAGTTTAATGATGATGTACAGCACCACCAACGCCAGCGGGAGGGCAACAATGCGCGCCTGCTGACTGTGCATACGACGGTAATCGAGTGCAATAAAACCCAAAACGATATAAATGATAACTCCAAACAGCTTTTCAGTCAGCCATTCAGCCTGCCCGGAAAATGGCAGGATGTGCGCTTTAGCCATCAACGCAATACCGCTTAACAATAACATCGTATCGACAACCGGCGGCACAATGCGCGTCCAGCGAGCAAATGCCTGTGGATACTTCTGATAACGTAGCCAGAAACGTAAGGTTAATAGTCCAACAGAAAGCGCGATGCTAATGAGATGAACGCTAAGCAGCGTAGAAAAACTTGTCATTGATAATAGCGGCCAAGCGTTATGCGCTCGTTATCACCATAGTCCCGACAGGTTTCAACTTCATGATATCCCGCGTGGATAAATGCCTGTCGCACCGCTTCGCCCTGCTGCCAGCCATGTTCCAGAAGCAGAAAGCCGCCGGATACCAGCACGTTACGCGACTGTTCGATGATATACACGATGTCTGCCATTCCACTGTCTGCCGCAACCAGCGCAGTCAGCGGCTCAAAGCGAACATCGCCTTGTTGAAGATGTGGGTCCTGCTCGTCAATATACGGTGGATTACTGACAATCATTGCAAACTGCTGCCCGGCAAGCGCGCTAAACCAGTCGCTTTGCAGAATGTGGATATTTTTGATCGCCAGATGCCGGGCATTGCGCTTCGCAAGTTCGACAGCATCGGGAATGCGGTCAACCGCCGTAACCTCACAATCCGGGCGTTCGCTGGCCAGCGCCAGAGCGATTGCTCCGGTGCCCGTCCCGAGATCGAGAATGCGACAAGGTTGTTCAGGTAACCTTGCCAGTGTCTGTTCCACCAGACATTCCGTATCCGGGCGCGGAATTAAGGTCGCTGGCGAAACAAATAACGGCAACGACCAGAATTCTCGCACTCCAGTTAAATGAGCAATGGGTTCACCATCGCGACGACGCGTCAGTAGCACATCAAGTTGCTGACATTGTTCGTCAGTCAGCTGCGTTTCGCCAAAGGCGAGAATAAAAGTACGCCCTTTGCCGGTAACATGCCCCAGCAGGATTTCAGCATCCCGCCGTGGGCTTTCGCTCGCCTGAAGCTGGCTTATTGCTTCACGTAACCAGTGTTGATATTCCATTATTCCTGCTCGGACAACGCCGCCAGTTGGTCGGCCTGATGTTCCTGGATAATCGGTTCAATCAGCATATCCAGCTTACCTTCCATCACTTCATCCAGACGGTAGAGCGTCAGGTTGATGCGGTGATCGGTAACACGCCCCTGCGGGAAGTTGTAAGTACGGTTACGGTCGCTGCGATCGCCGCTCCCCAGCAGGTTACGACGGGTAGACGCTTCGGCCTGTTGACGTTTTGCCATTTCTGCAGCGTGGATGCGAGCACCGAGCACTGAAAGCGCCTTCGCTTTGTTTTTATGCTGCGAACGTTCGTCCTGGCACTCAACAACAATACCGGTCGGCAAGTGAGTAATACGGATTGCCGAATCGGTGGTGTTAACGTGCTGGCCACCCGCCCCTGAAGAGCGGAAAGTATCAATACGCAAATCTGCCGGGTTGATGTCCGGCAGTTCTGCGTCAGGCAGTTCTGGCATTACCGCAACGGTACAAGCAGAAGTATGAATACGACCTTGTGATTCCGTGGCAGGAACACGCTGCACGCGATGACCGCCAGATTCAAATTTCAAACGACCATACACGCCATCACCGCTAATTTTTGCGATGATTTCTTTATAACCGCCATGTTCACCTTCGCTGGCGCTCATGATTTCTACACGCCAGCGGCGACCTTCGGCGTAACGACTGTACATACGGAACAGATCGCCAGCGAACAGCGCCGCTTCGTCGCCGCCGGTTCCGGCACGGACTTCGAGGAAGGCGTTACGTTCGTCATCAGGATCTTTGGGTAGTAACAGAACCTGTAATTGTTGTTCCAGTTGTTCGCTTTTTTCTTTCGCTTCGCGCAGTTCATCCTGCGCCATCTCACGCATTTCAGGATCGTCGAGCATCATCTGTGCGGTTTCGATATCTTCCTGAACCTGTTGCCAGTCGGTAAAACAGCGCGAAACATCACTTAACTGCGCATATTCGCGTGATAATGCACGAAAACGTTCCTGGTCGGCGATAGTTTGCGCGTCACCCAGCAGAGCCTGAACTTCTTCATGGCGGTCATGCAGGGCTTCCAGTTTGGCAACGATAGAAGGCTTCATAGGCGTAAATGCACCCTGTAAAAAAGAAAATGATGTACTGCTACTCCAGCCCGAGGCTGTCGCGCAGAATATTCAGGCGTTCGTTATCCCCGTCACGGGCAGCCTGTTGAAGTGATTTCGTTGGCGCATGGATCAGGCGGTTAGTCAGTTTCCATGCCAGATCCTGCATAATGGCTTGCGCGTCGCCGCCCTGCTCAAGAGCCGCTAACGCTTTGGCAGTTAACTCATCGCGAACGTGCTCTGCCTGGCTGCGATACTCGCGAATGGTTTCGCTGGCGCTTTGCGCGCGCAGCCACGCCATAAATTCGCTGGTTTCCTGAGCAACAATCGTTTCAGCTTCCACAGCTGCAGCTTTACGCTGCGCCAGGTTATGCGAGATGATGCTTTGCAGATCATCAACGCTATAAAGATAAGCATTCGCCAGTTTGCCAACTTCCGGCTCAACATCGCGCGGAACGGCAATATCCACCAACAGCATTGGTTGGTTGCGACGGCTTTTTAATGCGCGTTCCACCATGCCTTTACCGATAATCGGTAACGGGCTGGCGGTGGAACTGATGATGATATCGGCTTCGCGCAGCCGTTCGTCAATATCGCTCAGGGCAATCACTTCAGCGCCGACTTCATCGGCCAGAATTTGAGCACGTTCACGAGTACGGTTGGCGATAATCATCTTCTGTACTTTGTGTTCGCGCAGATGACGCGCTACCAGCTCGATGGTTTCGCCCGCGCCAACCAGCAGAACCGTCACCGTAGAGAGCGATTCAAAGATCTGCCGCGCCAGCGTACAAGCCGCAAAAGCGACAGACACAGCACTGGTGCCGATATCTGTTTCAGTGCGAACGCGTTTCGCTACAGAGAAAGATTTCTGAAACATGCGTTCCAGTTCGCTGGCCTTCATATGACCTTTTTGCGAATCGGCAAACGCTTTTTTAACCTGACCGAGGATCTGCGGCTCCCCCAGAACCAGTGAATCCAGGCCGCTGGCAACACGCATTAAATGGCTAACCGCGTCGTTATCCTGATGCCAGTAGAGGCTTTTACGCAGATCTTCTTCATTAAGATTGTGATAATCGCAAAGCCAGCGGATTAACGCCTCTTGCAGGTTAGCCTGCTCTTCAACACTAAGATAAAGTTCCGTGCGGTTACACGTCGACAACACCACACCACCCTGCACCATCGGCTGCGCAAGCAGGCTGTCAAGCGCCTGATCGAGCTTATCCGGCGAAAACGATACACGCTCTCGCAGCGATACAGGTGCCGTTTTATGGTTGATACCGAGTGCTAAAAGGGTCATGTCTGCGGGAAATAATACCAACGTTGATAAGGTTAGTCTGCTCGCATCATACAGGATGCGGGAGATCAATAAAAGAGAGCGCCCCCTTTTGGAGTAATTGTCAAAAGCCGTTAGATTCTGGCAATTAAGACAACGTGAACATAGACGATTGCGGACGGTAACGCTACCATTAAAGGTTATAACTGCAACGCATCTCAAGGACTTGTCATCACTATGCCCCTGCCCGATCTTCGTCTTATCCACCTGCTACCGCTGGCTGCTCTTATGCTCACTGCCTGTTCCGTTACCACGCCCAAAGGTCCTGGCAAAAGCCCGGATTCACCACAATGGCGTCAGCATCAGCAAGACGTGCGCAATCTCAATCAGTATCAGACTCGCGGTGCGTTCGCTTATATTTCTGACCAACAAAAAGTGTACGCCCGCTTTTTCTGGCAGCAAACCGGCCAGGACAGTTACCGCCTGCTGCTGACTAACCCATTGGGCAGCACCGAACTGGAGCTGAATGCTCAGCCGGGTAACGTGCAGTTAGTCGACAATAAAGGTCAGCGTTATACCGCCGATGACGCCGAAGAGATGATTGGCAAATTGACCGGAATGCCGATTCCACTCAACAGCTTGCGCCAGTGGATTTTAGGTTTACCGGGTGATGCAACCGACTACAAACTGGACGATCAATATCGCCTGAGCGAAATCTCCTACAGCCAGAATGGCAAAAACTGGAAAGTTGTTTACGGTAGTTATGACACCAAAACGCAACCTGCGATGCCAGCCAATATGGAACTCACCGACGGTGGTCAGCGCATCAAGTTAAAAATGGATAACTGGATAGTAAAATAATGCGGACACAGTGGCCCTCTCCGGCAAAACTTAATCTGTTTTTATACATTACCGGTCAGCGTGAGGATGGTTACCACACGCTGCAAACACTGTTTCAGTTTCTTGATTACGGCGACACCATCAGCATTGAGCTTCGTGACGACGGAGATATTCGGCTGTTAACCCCAGTTGAAGGCGTGGAACATGAAGATAACCTGATCGTTCGCGCCGCTCGGTTGCTGATGAAAACAGCAGCCACCCGCGGGCGACTTCCGACCAGAAGCGGTGCGAATATCAGCATTGACAAGCGTTTGCCAATGGGCGGCGGTCTGGGTGGAGGCTCGTCCAACGCAGCAACTGTGCTGGTGGCGTTAAATCATCTTTGGCAATGCGAACTAAGCATTGATGAACTGGCAGAAATAGGTTTGACGCTGGGTGCAGATGTTCCTGTCTTTGTACGGGGTCATGCCGCTTTTGCCGAAGGCGTTGGTGAAATATTAACGCCGGCGAATCCACCAGAGAAATGGTATCTGGTGGCGCACCCTGGTGTAAGTATTCCGACTCCGGTGATTTTTAAAGATCCTGAACTCCCGCGCAATACGCCAAAAAGGTCAATAAAAACGTTGCTAAAATGTGAATTCAGCAATGATTGCGAGGTTATCGCAAGAAAACGTTTTCGCGAGGTTGATGCGGTGCTTTCCTGGCTGTTAGAATACGCCCCGTCGCGCCTGACTGGGACAGGGGCCTGTGTCTTTGCTGAATTTGATACAGAGTCTGAAGCCCGCCAGGTGCTAGAGCAAGCCCCGGAATGGCTCAATGGCTTTGTGGCGAAAGGTGTCAATCTTTCCCCATTGCACAGAGCCATGCTTTAAGCCGGGCAAGCTGAGTTTCGGTGACAACGTCACCTTGTTCCAGACGTTGCATCGCGCTCTTTAATACACCGCCTGGAAAGAATCATGCCTGGCCCGCACAGTTTTCGGCAGATTCTTTCCACCAATGGACGCATGCCTGAGGTTCTTCTCGTGCCTGATATGAAGCTTTTTGCTGGTAACGCCACCCCGGAACTAGCACAACGTATTGCCAACCGTCTGTACACTTCACTCGGCGACGCCGCTGTAGGTCGCTTTAGCGATGGCGAAGTCAGCGTACAAATTAATGAAAATGTACGCGGTGGTGATATTTTCATCATCCAGTCCACTTGTGCCCCTACTAACGACAACCTGATGGAATTGGTCGTTATGGTTGATGCCCTGCGTCGTGCTTCCGCAGGTCGTATCACCGCTGTTATCCCCTACTTTGGCTATGCGCGCCAGGACCGTCGCGTCCGTTCCGCTCGTGTACCAATCACTGCAAAAGTGGTTGCAGATTTCCTCTCCAGCGTCGGTGTTGACCGTGTGCTGACGGTGGATCTGCACGCTGAACAGATTCAGGGGTTCTTCGACGTTCCGGTTGATAACGTATTTGGTAGCCCGATCCTGCTGGAAGACATGCTGCAGCTGAATCTGGATAACCCAATTGTGGTTTCTCCAGACATCGGCGGCGTTGTGCGTGCCCGCGCTATCGCTAAGCTACTGAACGATACCGATATGGCAATCATCGACAAACGTCGTCCGCGTGCGAACGTTTCCCAGGTGATGCATATCATCGGTGACGTTGCAGGTCGTGACTGCGTACTGGTCGATGATATGATCGACACTGGCGGTACGCTGTGTAAAGCTGCTGAAGCGCTGAAAGAACGTGGTGCTAAACGTGTATTTGCGTACGCGACTCACCCGATCTTCTCTGGCAACGCGGCGAACAACCTGCGTAACTCTGTAATTGATGAAGTCGTTGTCTGCGATACCATTCCGCTGAGCGATGAAATCAAATCACTGCCGAACGTGCGTACTCTGACCCTGTCAGGTATGCTGGCCGAAGCGATTCGTCGTATCAGCAACGAAGAATCGATCTCTGCCATGTTCGAACATTAATCGAACCCGGCTCAAAGACCCGCTGCGGCGGGTTTTTTTGTCTGTAATATCCATTTGTATGACCTATGCCTCCTTCACCTGCCATTTAGTTGACAGATGATGCGCTCACGGATGAAACATTATTGTGAACAAAATATTTTCCTCACATGTGATGCCTTTCCGCGCTCTGATCGACGCTTGCTGGAAAGAAAAATATACTGCCGCACGGTTTACCCGTGACCTGATTGCCGGGATAACCGTCGGGATTATCGCTATCCCGCTGGCAATGGCGTTAGCTATTGGTAGTGGTGTGGCGCCACAGTACGGTTTATATACCGCCGCTGTTGCAGGGATTGTCATTGCTCTGACGGGGGGATCGCGTTTTAGCGTTTCCGGTCCGACTGCGGCATTTGTGGTAATTCTCTATCCCGTCTCGCAACAGTTTGGGCTGGCAGGGCTGCTGGTTGCGACGTTGCTGTCGGGGATCTTTTTGATCCTGATGGGGCTGGCACGCTTTGGTCGCCTGATTGAGTATATTCCGGTTTCCGTTACCTTAGGATTCACCTCAGGTATTGGGATCACCATCGGTACTATGCAGATTAAAGACTTTCTCGGTCTGCAAATGGCCCATGTCCCGGAACATTATCTACAAAAAGTCGGCGCATTATTTATGGCGCTGCCGACCATTAACGTAGGCGATGCCGCAATTGGTATCGTGACGCTTGGTATTCTGATTTTCTGGCCTCGTTTGGGTATTCGTTTACCCGGCCACCTTCCGGCCTTGCTGGCAGGTTGTGCAGTGATGGGGATTGTTAACCTGCTCGGTGGACATGTTGCTACCATCGGTTCGCAATTCCACTACGTCCTGGCCGATGGTTCTCAGGGTAACGGTATTCCACAACTGCTGCCGCAACTGGTACTGCCGTGGGACCTGCCTAATTCAGAATTCACGCTAACCTGGGATTCTATTCGCACCCTGCTTCCTGCGGCATTCTCAATGGCAATGCTTGGCGCAATCGAATCTTTGCTTTGCGCCGTGGTACTGGATGGTATGACCGGGACTAAACACAAAGCAAACAGCGAACTGGTTGGACAGGGACTGGGGAATATTATCGCTCCGTTCTTTGGGGGGATCACCGCTACAGCTGCCATCGCGCGTTCTGCCGCTAACGTCCGTGCCGGGGCAACGTCCCCTATCTCGGCGGTGATCCACTCTATTCTGGTTATTCTTGCCCTACTGGTACTGGCACCGCTGCTCTCCTGGCTGCCGCTTTCTGCCATGGCAGCCCTGCTGTTGATGGTGGCATGGAACATGAGTGAAGCGCACAAAGTGGTCGACTTACTGCGTCATGCGCCGAAAGATGACATCATCGTCATGCTGCTGTGTATGTCGCTGACCGTGCTGTTTGATATGGTTATTGCTATCAGCGTGGGGATCGTGCTGGCATCGCTGCTGTTTATGCGTCGTATTGCGCGCATGACTCGCCTGGCGCCGGTAGTCGCAGACGTTCCAGGCGATGTCCTGGTTCTACGCGTTATTGGCCCGCTGTTTTTTGCTGCCGCAGAAGGCTTGTTCACGGACCTCGAGTCACGCATTGAAGGCAAACGGATTGTTATTCTCAAGTGGGATGCCGTTCCGGTACTGGATGCTGGTGGTCTTGATGCGTTCCAGCGCTTTGTGAAGCGTCTCCCCGAAGGATGTGAACTGCGCGTGTGCAACGTGGAATTCCAGCCACTGCGCACTATGGCTCGCGCAGGCATTCAACCGATCCCGGGACGCCTTGCGTTCTTCCCGAATCGTCGCGCGGCGATGGCAGATTTATAAGTACAAAATTGACCAGTCAGCGCAAACTGACTGGTCAGCAAACTGCATTATTTGTTAGCTATGACGGCGATTATCGCTACGGCGGCAACGTTTGTCATAGTGGCGAACCCACCAGTAACGGTCGCACACCTGTTCATGCCCGCCAACACGAGCACCCGCCAGCCAGAGAATGGCCCCGACGAAAATACTTAGCACTGCACCATGTGCGAAATACTGGGGCATAGAAAACTGTGGTAACTGGTTGAGGATTGAATACCCCACACCGACCACCATCACCACCAGACCCAACCCCATAAGCACGTTACCGAGTAACGAAGCGTTTTTGCGTTTCATATGTCACCTCCGGAACTTTCTGGGTTGTAACAGGGAATCCCCCTCTTCCTTATGTGTAAAGTATAGACAACACCCTGTAGGTTATGTGCGGGCGTGCTCACAATTACAACCCTTATTTCAACAAAACTTTACAAATAAACGCCTGAACACCTTGACTATCTAATAGTCCATACAGGCAATTATTACGTTATCGGCGTTTGAGACGCTGTTTTTTGTCAAGCGGGGCCGCAACCAGTAAACTACGCGCCAGTTATGTACTCACTCAGGACAAAAAAACGTGACGATTAAATTGATTGTCGGCCTGGCGAACCCCGGCGCTGAATACGCCGCAACGCGACATAATGCTGGCGCCTGGTTCGTTGACTTATTGGCGGAGCGTTTACGCGCGCCCCTGCGCGAAGAGGCTAAATTCTTTGGTTATACCTCGCGAGTTACCCTCGCAAGCGAAGATGTCCGTCTGTTAGTCCCGACCACATTTATGAATCTCAGCGGCAAAGCCGTTGCGGCGATGGCCAGTTTTTTCCGTATTAATCCGGACGAAATTCTGGTGGCCCACGACGAACTGGATCTGCCTCCTGGCGTCGCCAAATTTAAGTTGGGCGGTGGCCATGGTGGTCACAATGGATTGAAAGACATCATCAGTAAATTGGGTAATAACCCTAACTTTCACCGTTTACGCATCGGAATCGGTCATCCGGGCGATAAAAATAAAGTTGTCGGTTTTGTGTTAGGCAAACCACCTGTTAGTGAACAGAAGTTAATTGATGAAGCCATCGACGAAGCGGCACGTTGTACTGAAATGTGGTTTACAGATGGCTTGACCAAAGCAACGAACCGATTGCACGCCTTTAAAGCACAATAAGTCGTTGTCTGCGGCATTTTTGCCGAGTGCCGTGTATAATAGGCAAAGTTATTTCCATTTCTGCAATCTGTTAGCAATAACAGGTTGATTATTAAGATATTAAGGTGATTTAAATCATGGGATTCAAATGCGGTATCGTCGGTTTGCCCAACGTCGGGAAATCTACCCTGTTCAACGCGCTGACCAAAGCCGGTATTGAAGCGGCCAATTTTCCATTCTGCACCATCGAGCCGAACACAGGCGTTGTTCCAATGCCTGACCCTCGCCTGGATCAACTGGCTGAAATCGTAAAACCGCAGCGTACGCTTCCCACGACCATGGAATTTGTCGATATCGCCGGTCTGGTAAAAGGTGCATCGAAAGGCGAAGGTCTGGGTAACCAGTTCCTGACCAACATCCGTGAAACCGAAGCGATCGGTCACGTTGTTCGCTGCTTTGAAAATGACAACATTATTCACGTTTCCGGTAAAGTTAACCCGGCAGACGATATTGAAGTTATCAACACCGAACTGGCGTTGGCAGACCTCGACACCTGCGAACGTGCGATTCATCGCGTACAGAAGAAAGCCAAAGGTGGCGATAAAGACGCAAAAGCCGAGCTGGCGGTACTGGAAAAATGCCTGCCACAACTGGAAAACGCAGGTATGCTGCGCGCGCTGGATTTAAGTGCTGAAGAGAAAGCGGCCATTCGTTACCTGAGTTTCCTGACGCTGAAACCAACAATGTACATCGCCAACGTCAACGAAGACGGTTTTGAAAACAACCCGTATCTTGACCAGGTGCGTGAAATTGCGGCGAAAGAAGGTTCTGTTGTGGTTCCGGTTTGTGCGGCTGTTGAAGCAGACATTGCCGAACTGGACGACGAAGAACGTGACGAGTTCATGCAAGAACTTGGGCTAGAAGAGCCAGGCCTGAACCGAGTGATCCGTGCTGGTTATAAACTGCTGAATCTGCAAACTTACTTCACCGCTGGGGTGAAAGAAGTGCGCGCATGGACCATTCCGGTTGGTGCAACCGCGCCGCAGGCAGCTGGTAAAATCCACACTGATTTTGAAAAAGGCTTTATCCGTGCACAAACCATCGCGTTTGAAGATTTCATCACTTACAAAGGTGAACAAGGTGCGAAAGAAGCCGGTAGAATGCGTGCAGAAGGTAAAGATTACATCGTTAAAGATGGCGATGTGATGAACTTCCTGTTCAACGTTTAATACGTTAAGCCCCGCAACGACCAGCATTTGCGTCTTAAAGCTGGCGCTAAAATAAGCCATTATGTAGCGTCACATAATGGCTTATTTGTTTCTGCCGATCAGCCCCGCCGCCTGAACTGACTCGCATCAATGCCATATTGCTTCATTTTTCTCCACAGTGTGGTGCGGCCAATCCCAAGTAAAGCTGACATTTCCTGCATACGACCGCCTGTGACCTGAGCTGCGTTAATAATTGCCTCTTTTTCAACTTCAGCAAATGACAGACTGGTGGAAAGGCGCGTAGCGCTCACATCATCTGTTGCCTGCTCGGTAAACAGATGTTCAGGTAAATCACTGACGCGAATGCGCCCGTTATCGCTACTCAGTGCAAGATTCTCGATGACGCTGTAAAGTTCAAAATCGTTGCCTGGCCATGCACAAGAAACCAGGCGAGCGAGGGCATCGTCATCAATTTTCAGACGCGTAGAGAAGCGTTTTTCAAGACTGCGTAATTTGTTATTCACCAGCGCCGGAATGCTGCCGCGCCGCATACGCAGAGGCGGGATGGTAATTTCAAACGCATGCAGCGCGTAATACAACTGGCGACTAAAACGATTTTGTTCCACCAGCATTGCCAGGTCCGCGGTCGTTGTGGCAATCACTTTGACATCAACCGGTATTAAACGCCGCGCATCCAATCGCGTGATAACACCCTGCTTGATAACCTGAAGCAAAGCAGACTGTAGCTCCACCGCCAGATATTCAATCTTTTCAAGAAATAGCGTGCCGCCGTGCGCCAGTTCCAGCCGACTCAGACGGCCATTTTCATTGTCCACGCGATCGCCGCCAATAAATTCTTCCACCAGCGCCGCATCACCATATAACTCACAATTGACGGCGATATAAGGACCTGCTGCACGCTCGCTTTCATTATGAATAGCCTCACTTAGCAATGCCTTGCCCACGCCCTCTTCTCCACAAAGCAGGACAGGAAAGCTACTGCGCGCTGCCTGGCGGCCAAAATGAATCAAGCGGCGGGTTTGCGGATCGTCCTGTGACATATGAGCGAAGGTATGGCTGACTTTTCCTAATTGACTGGTCATCAACTGCCGCATCTGTTCTACGGGATGGAGCAACAAAATAAAGCTGGTTCCCTGCGTTTCTATTATCGGTTTAAGGGTGACCACCGCATCAATAAACTGGTGCTGACTTTCAAAGGTTGCTTCTACGTGTTTGAGCGGATGTGCTTGTTTTATTGCTTGTTGCAATACGGCAGGTAACGTTAAGAGTTCAGTGATCGCCCTTCCCTGACTTGCCGTCGCGTCAAGGCGCAAGACCCGCGCCGCCTGGGCATTGATAAATTGCAAATTACCCTGCTCGTCCCAGCTAATGACGCCATCATCCATACTTTCTAACAGGGCATTAAGTTGATTTAAATGACGGTTAGTTTCAGCGAGCAGACTGTCCGTCAGCAGTAAATTTCCGACCTCGCGTGCGATTGCCAACGTCAACGGCAAATCAGCTGCGGTAGTTTGCTCAACCGGACACGCCAGCGCTATTGTTCCTGTCAATCGGCCCTTGCTGTCAAACAGCGGCGTTGCACAAAAGGCCCAGTTCCAGAGCGCCTGTTTGAAATGTTGATCGGACATCGTTTTCACGGCCTGACCAGAGATAGCAGCTAACGATAGCGCACAAGTACCAATAATTCCCTCGGCGCAATACGTACCGTCATTGAATCCCAGCGCCCCCAGTTGCTGCAACGTTTGCGGATCGCCATTACGGCTGAGAATACAGGCGGTTTCATCGAGAATAAGCAGCGCACACGCTCGCGGTGCCATATATTCCCACGCATCTTCCAGTGCCGCCTGCCCGAGCGTCAGCATCGCTTTCTTACGCCGATAAATAGAAGCAAATGTCATGCCCTGCGCCTGGTGCGGTACGCTCCATGTCTCCCGTTTCATCAGCTTATTGCATCGCTCCCAGGAGGCTGCAATTAAGGGAGAGATGACCCGATCATCGTTGTTAAAAGCGCCACTCATATCCCGCATCCTTTATGACAAAAGGTGTTCCGGCTCGCAATTTTTAGTATTAATACACGTAAAAGTTTCAATATGGAACATTCATTAAAGAATATGTTTCACTATGAAACATATTTTGGGCTAATTTTCTTTTCCCTTGCCTGATGCACAATGGATTCATCGGCAGTCAGTGGTCGCCGTGTCGTTGAACATCATCCATGCCCTACCATAATTGCTGGAGCAAAATAATGAAAAAATTGATCAATGATGTGCAAGACGTACTGAACGAACAACTGGCAGGACTCGCGAAAGCGCATCCATCGCTGACACTGCATCAGGACCCGGTGTATGTCACCCGAGCTGATGCCCCGGTTGCAGGAAAAGTCGCCCTGCTGTCGGGTGGCGGCAGCGGGCACGAGCCGATGCACTGCGGTTATATCGGTCAGGGGATGCTTTCGGGGGCCTGTCCGGGCGAAATTTTCACCTCACCGACGCCCGATAAAATCTTTGAATGCGCCATGCAAATTGATGGCGGCGAAGGTGTTCTGTTGATTATCAAAAATTACACCGGCGATATTCTTAACTTCGAAACAGCGACCGAGTTACTGCACGATAGCGGCGTAAAAGTGACCACTGTGGTCATTGATGACGACGTTGCAGTAAAAGACAGTCTTTATACCGCCGGGCGGCGCGGCGTTGCCAACACCGTATTAATTGAAAAACTCGTAGGCGCAGCAGCAGAGCGTGGCGACTCACTGGACGCCTGTGCGGAGCTGGGGCGTAAGTTGAATAATCAAGGCCACTCAATAGGTATCGCCCTCGGTGCCTGTACCGTTCCTGCCGCGGGCAAACCTTCTTTTACCCTGGCAGATAATGAGATGGAGTTTGGCGTCGGCATTCATGGTGAACCGGGTATTGACCGCCGCCCCTTCTCTTCCCTTGATCAAACCGTCGATGAAATGTTCAACACCCTGCTGGAAAATGGCTCATACCATCGCATTTTGCGTTTCTGGGATTATCAACAAGGCAGCTGGCAGGAAGAATCACAAACCAAACAACCACTCCAGTCTGGCGATCGGGTGATTGCGCTGGTTAACAATCTTGGCGCAACGCCGCTTTCTGAGCTGTACGGCGTCTATAACCGCCTGACCACACGTTGCCAGCAAGCGGGATTAACTATCGAGCGTAATTTAATTGGCGCGTACTGCACTTCACTGGATATGACCGGTTTCTCTATCACCTTACTGAAAGTTGATGACGAAACGCTGGCACTCTGGGACGCCCCGGTCCACACCCCGGCCCTTAACTGGGGTAAATAAGGAGATAACAATGTCACTGAGCAGAACTCAAATTGTTAACTGGCTCACTCGTTGTGGCGATATTTTCAGCACAGAGAGCGAGTATCTTACTGGACTGGATCGCGAAATTGGCGACGCTGACCATGGACTAAATATGAACCGTGGCTTTAGCAAGGTGGTAGAAAAACTACCAGCTATCGCAGATAAAGATATCGGTTTCATTCTCAAGAATACCGGCATGACGCTGCTTTCCAGCGTTGGTGGTGCCAGTGGTCCACTGTTCGGCACTTTTTTTATCCGCGCCGCACAGGCGACCCAGGCACGGCAAAGCCTGACGCTGGAAGAGCTTTATCTGATGTTCCGCGATGGTGCGGACGGCGTAATCAGTCGTGGGAAAGCCGAACCTGGCGATAAAACCATGTGTGATGTCTGGGTGCCGGTGGTGGAATCGTTACGTCAGTCCAGCGAGCAAAATCTCTCTGTTCCGGCAGCCCTCGAAGCTGCCAGTAGCGTCGCCGAATCCGCTGCACAAAGTACGATTACGATGCAAGCCCGCAAAGGCCGCGCCAGTTATCTCGGTGAACGCAGTATTGGTCACCAGGATCCCGGCGCGACCTCGGTGATGTTTATGATGCAAATGCTGGCGTTAGCCGCAAAAGAGTAAGGAACTGGTGATGGTAAACCTGGTCATAGTTTCACATAGCAGCCGACTGGGAGAAGGTGTCGGTGAATTAGCCCGTCAGATGTTAATGAGTGATAGTTGTAAAATCGCCATTGCCGCGGGAATTGACGATCCACAAAATCCCATTGGTACAGATGCCGTCAAAGTGATGGAGGCCATCAAGTCTGTGGCCGATGCCGACCATGTGCTGGTCATGATGGATATGGGTAGCGCATTATTGAGTGCTGAAACTGCGCTGGAATTGCTGGCTCCCGAGATCGCCACAAAAGTACGTTTGTGTGCTGCACCCTTGGTCGAAGGTACACTGGCAGCAACGGTCAGCGCGGCCTCAGGGGCAGATATCGACAAAGTTATCTATGACGCCATGCATGCGCTGGAAGCCAAACGTGAACAACTGGGTTTACCGTCCTCCGACACTGGAATCTCTAATACATGTTCACCGTACGATGAAGAAGCCCGTTCTCTGGCTATAGTAATTAAAAACCGCAACGGCCTTCACGTACGTCCGGCCTCCCGGTTGGTTTATACCTTATCGACATTTAATGCCGATATGTTGCTGGAGAAAAACGGCAAATGCGTCACACCGGAGAGTATTAACCAGATCGCGCTACTACAAGTTCGCTATAACGATACGCTGCGCCTGATTGCGAAAGGGCCAGAGGCTGAAGAGGCGCTGGTCGCTTTCCGTCAGCTGGCTGAAGACAACTTTGGTGAAACGGAGGAAATTGCTCCACTTACTCTGCGTCCCGTTCCTCCTGTTTCGGGTAAAGTTTTTTATTATCAACCGGTTTTATGTACGGTACAGGCAAAATCAACCCTGACCGTGGAAGAAGAACAAGAACGATTACGTCAGGCCATTGATTTCACGTTATTAGATCTGATGACGTTAACAGCGAAAGCTGAAGCCAGTGGGCTTGACGATATTGCCGCGATCTTTTCCGGTCACCATACACTGTTAGATGATCAGGAACTGCTGGCGGCGGCAAGCGAACTTCTTCAGCATGAACATTGCACGGCAGAATATGCCTGGCAGCACGTTCTTAAAGAACTTAGCCAGCAATACCAGCAACTGGATGATGAATATCTACAGGCTCGCTATATTGATGTGGACGATCTTCTGCATCGCACCCTGATCCACCTGACCCAAACGAAAGAAGAACTCCCGCAATTTAACTCGCCAACCATTTTACTAGCAGAGAACATTTATCCCTCCACTGTACTGCAACTGGATCCGGCGGTTGTAAAAGGTATCTGCCTTAGCGCCGGAAGTCCGGTATCCCACAGCGCCCTAATCGCCCGTGAATTGGGGATTGGCTGGATTTGCCAGCAAGGTGAGAAACTGTATGCGATACAACCTGAAGAAACGCTAACGCTGGACGTTAAAACGCAACGTTTCAGCCGTCAGAGTTAAACCTCCGTTAAGATGGCATCGTTCTGATGCCATCCGGCAATTTACTTAGCTATAAATTTGCTCCGAGAAACACGTTTACCGGTGCAATTCTGCACGGATGTTTTTTAACTGCCTGTAATATTTTTCACCAAATTATGATGATTTTTTCTTCGCTAATCGCGAACCTAACGTCGCTGACTGGCTAAGAAACAGATGTTATTTGATCACTCTATTTCGCCGTGATTTATCCCTTTAATTCCCTTTTCTAAAATGCCTGACAGTTCGCAGAATGAGATTTCGATCATGCAGTTAGTGCGATCCTGAACTAAGGTTTTCTGATACTTGAATACCGTTTTATTCGGTTTCGCTAAAGGAGAATGATTGATGAAAGCCCCCGCCCCTTCTCGCCCGCAAAAAATGGCGTCAATTCCAGCCTGCGTTTTGTTGTGTTTCGCTGCGCTATCGGTGCAGGCAGAAGAAACACCAGTAACGCCACAGCCGCCTGATATTTTGTTAGGGCCGCTGTTTAATGATGTGCAAAACGCCAAACTTTTTCCGGACCAAAAAACCTTTGCCGATGCCGTACCGAACAGCGATCCACTGATGATCCTTGCTGATTATCGGATGCAGCAAAATCAGAGCGGTTTTGATCTGCGCCATTTCGTTGACGTCAATTTCACCCTGCCGAAAGAGGGAGAGAAATATGTTCCACCAGAAGGGCAGTCGCTGCGCGAACATATTGACGGACTTTGGCCAGTATTAACGCGTTCTACCGAAAACACCGAAAAATGGGATTCTCTGTTGCCGCTGCCAGAACCTTATGTCGTGCCGGGTGGACGTTTTCGCGAGGTATATTACTGGGACAGTTACTTCACCATGTCAGGACTTGCCGAAAGCGGTCACTGGGATAAAGTCGCGGATATGGTGACCAATTTTGCTCATGAAATAGACACCTACGGTCATATTCCCAACGGCAACCGCAGTTACTATTTAAGTCGCTCACAACCCCCTTTCTTTGCCCTGATGGTAGAGTTACTGGCGCAGCATGAAGGCGATGCCGCGTTGAAGCAATACCTGCCGCAAATGCAAAAAGAATATGCTTACTGGATGGACGGTGTTGAAAACCTGCAAGCCGGACAACAGGAAAAACGCGTTGTAAAACTTCAGGATGGAACCCTTCTCAACCGCTACTGGGACGATCGCGATACGCCACGACCGGAGGCATGGGTGGAAGATATTGCCACAGCCAAAAGCAATCCGAACCGGCCTGCCACTGAAATTTACCGCGACCTGCGCTCTGCCGCTGCTTCTGGCTGGGATTTCAGTTCGCGCTGGATGGACAATCCGCAGCAGTTAAATACCTTACGCACCACCAGCATCGTACCGGTCGATCTGAACAGCCTGATGTTTAAAATGGAAAAAATCCTCGCCCGCGCCAGCAAAGCTGCCGGAGATAACGCGATGGCAAACCAGTACGATACGCTGGCGAATGCCCGTCAAAAAGGGATCGAAAAATACCTGTGGAACGATCAACAAGGCTGGTATGCCGATTACGACCTGAAAAGTCATAAAGTGCGCAATCAGTTAACCGCAGCCGCCCTGTTCCCGCTGTACGTCAATGTGGCAGCGAAAGATCGCGCCAGCAAAATGGCGACGGCGACGAAAACACATCTGCTGCAACCAGGCGGCCTGAACACCACATCGGTGAAAAGTGGTCAACAATGGGATGCGCCAAATGGTTGGGCACCGTTGCAGTGGGTCGCGACAGAAGGATTACAAAACTACGGGCAAAAAGAGGTGGCGATGGACATTAGCTGGCACTTCCTGACCAATGTTCAGCACACCTATGACCGGGAGAAAAAGCTGGTGGAGAAATATGATGTCAGCACCACCGGAACGGGGGGCGGCGGTGGCGAATATCCATTGCAGGATGGCTTTGGCTGGACCAATGGCGTCACGCTGAAAATGCTGGATTTGATCTGCCCGAAAGAGCAACCGTGTGACAATGTTCCGGCGACGCGTCCACTCAGCGAATCAACAACACAGCCGGTAAAACAAAAAGAGGTGGAACCTACGCCTTAACTTTGCTGTACATCGGGCAATGCCATTACGTGCATAAAATTGGCATTGCTCTTTTTTCGCCACGAAATACCAAACACCACTCATTATACGGTCTATGTCTTTATTTTCTTTTATCAGAAACTATTTTAATTTTGTTTTATCAATTTGTTAATTATTACGCTTCTATAGTCTAAATAATTCGAGTTGCAGGAAGGCGGCAAGCGAGTGAATCCCCAGGAGCTTGCATGAGTAAGTA
>NZ_PTRE01000078.1 GCF_002965065.1 Escherichia sp. MOD1-EC7003 | reverse complement strand
TGTTGGGTGGAGCGGACAATCCAAATGGTGAATTACTGTCTTATATCATTGGCGCTGACACAGTCAGTGGATGCGGTTTGTAGTGTGCCGCGTAAGCCCGGGTATTTATGGGCCGTCAGGTTTAAGCCATGGGTATTATTGGCAGACTCAAAAGCCTCGCAGATGGCGCGCCGCTGTTCTGACGATACTTCCGACTGCTCAGTAACGAGCGCGCGCATCACATGCGCGGCAATACTCTGATTCTGATACTTGTCATAAAGAAACGAGGAGTCTGCTTTCTGCACGATATAGCGCAGATAGGCACTCATTGCTCTGTCGCTGGCGACAAGTTCAAAAATAAGGAAGGAAGATGTCAGCACAATGACACTTGCGGCGATAAAATGCCGGAGCATTCTATGGTGCAATTTCATGATAAATGGCACTCCTTCGGTTAGTGAAACGAGAAAACCAGATAAAGTTCGATTGCGACCTGGCACAGGGGCGCTAATTATACTCATCCCTGCGCCGCCAGGGAGGAGAAATTTAGGGGTAATAGTAATAAATTGTATGCAAAGGCCACGCAAAAAGCATGGCTGTGAATACTTTTGCACTTAAATATAATGAATAATCACTTTGTTGCCCCCTTCGCTTTTCGCTTCGCACAAGGCTTTATCTGCTTCCGTCATGACAAGCGAGATATTACGTGTGTCACCAGTTGAAAAAACCGTGCCAATACTGATGGTCATTTGTTCAGGAACATCATATCTGTTACTAAAACCGGTCAGGAGTTCGACATTTTTACGCATACGTTCCGCAATGATTTTTGCCTGGGCACTATTGAGTTCGGTAAATAGCAAGCCAAACACTTCCCCCTCCAGTCGCGCTAAAATATCATCGGGGTGGATGCTTTGCTGGATAATATCGACAATTGAAACCAGCACTTTATCACCAACACGATGTCCCCATTGCGTATTGATGCGTTTGAACTGATTAATATCAACCAGCATGACACAAAAATCCTTAACAACAGGCCGAGACAATAATGACTCTACGCTGTTGAAAAAGTAACGCCGATTATAAATATTAGTCAATACATCATGTACCGCCAGTTTGCTGGAGAGTTGCAGTTCCTGAAAAATGTTATAAATCAGAAAAGACACAACAAACAGTTTACTGGAAACTTCAATCCCGCGACTGATATACCAGATGGTGTAATTATACTCATCCAGAGTCAGTAGAAGTAGGTTGCAGCATAGCGATGCCAGACATAATAATGCTATTAACGGCCATAGTTCGCTGGCTAATCGTGTACGCATGATAATGAAGAACAGTAAAAATGCCCACAGACAAACCAATATTTTTGTATAGTTGATTCCCCAGGTCGCAGTATGGTTGTCCGGGCAGTAATCGACGACATACAAAGAATAGTCAGCGTTATAACTGCTCAGATTGTGTGCCAGAAGGGGAAAGACTAAAAAGGGGATCAGCGCCAGCAGCAGGATGCCACTTTTTTTCTTATAGTTGTTAAGAATATTGTCTTTACCATAACAAAAGAGCGCCAGCGATGTTAAGCAAATAAAACTGAGTTGGCGGAAAATATAAAAAATAGAAACATCATTCGACTTTGTCTGGATCAGTGTACTGCCGTTGATTGGTTTATGGATAATTACAATAGTTTCAACTAAATAGATAAGGCCGCTTAAAAATGCAAGGCTTAAAATGAGTGTTGGTAAAATTTGTTTGTTAGTGAAATATTTCATTAACATGAAAAGAAAAATGACGGCGTTAAGGAAAAACAAAGCCACAACAACCATCAGGTAATTCATCTGTGGGATGAGTTTTACATTCGTGTTTTCGTTATATAAGGTAGTAATGCAAAATAAAATTAGCGTCAGCAATAAACTGAAAATAAAAAAGCCTTGAGCTTTTAATTTCTGTGTACCCATAGAAACCATAAATAGGAGTGCAATGTGAGAGCTGGATTCTATTGATGGCGGGGATATATCGTTTTGACCGGGATCAATTTTCGGCAACGATAAAAAATAATTAAAGAATAACCCCAGGGAAATACGTGTTGACCGAATCATTTTTCCGAATGATTGTTTTCTGGAACTAAATTGTGTAAAGGTTATGCTGTCATATTTAAAGCGATTGTAAGCTAATGTATGTAATAAATGAGATAATTTACACTGAGATAAAAATCAGCCAGGCGACAATGACCCGGCTGAGAGTTTTAATCTTTAGTTGTTGCATTTTGTTTATGAAACAGCTCACGGAACACCGGATAAATATCATCCTGGTCGCGGATATGCTGCATCGCAAAGTTGTCGAAAGTAGATTGCAGATGCTCATATTCTCGCCACAGTGTCTGATGAGCGCGACGGGTAATTTCGATATAGCTGTAATAACGAACAACGGGTAATAATTTTTTCGCCAGGATCTCATGGCAAAGCGGAGAATCATCGGCCCAGTTATCGCCGTCCGATGCTTGTGCAGCGTAAATATTCCACTGCGCCGGGTTATAACGCTCTTTCACCACCTCATCCATTAGCTTCAGAGCGCTGGAAACAATGGTGCCGCCAGTTTCTTGCGAGTAGAAAAACTCATGTTCATCGACTTCTTTTGCCTGGGTATGATGGCGAATATAAACGACTTCCACGTTCTTGTACGTTCTGCTCAGGAACAGATACAGCAGTATATAAAAACGTTTGGCCATATCTTTGGTGGATTGATCCATCGACCCTGAAACGTCCATCAGGCAAAACATGACAGCCTGACTGGAAGGATCTGGCCGCTTCTCGTAATTCTTGTAACGTAAATCGAAAGTGTCAATGAAAGGAACACGTTCAATTTTGGCACGTAATTCGGCAATTTCTTTGCGCAGACGTTCCTCTTCCAGCAGTTGCGCAGGTTCACTGTTGCTGATGATGACCAAATTCTCTTCCAGTGCATGAAGTTCCCGCCGCTTGCCCGCCGTCATCGCCGTGCGTCGTGCCAGTGAGTTCTGCAATGAACGCACAACGCTGATATTGGCCGGAACGCCGTTAGCGGTGTAACCTGCCCGATGTGTTTTATATTCGGTCAACTGGCGTTGTTGGTTTTGTTTCAGATTCGGTAAGGCCAAATCTTCGAATAGCAGATCAAGATACTCATCTTTCGAAATCTGAAAGACAAATTCATCCTGACCTTCACCATCCTGGCTGGCCTGGCCCTGACCACTGCCGGAACCTCCACCTCCACCCTGGGGCCGTTCAATTCGGTCATTCTGGACGAAATGGTCATTACCCGGATGAACGCGGTGGCGCAAGCCGCCACGGCCTTGATGAAACATCGGTTCGCTAATATCTTCCGTTGGAATGGATACGGACTCACCGCTGTCGACGTCAGTCACCGAACGCTTATTAATGGCCTCGGAGATCGACTGTTTAATTTGCGCTTTATAACGGCGTAAAAAACGCTGGCGATTCACCATGCTTTTGTTTTTGCCGTTCAGACGCCGGTCAATAAACCAGGTCATATGCCCCCCGTACTACATTTGCCAACGGTATGCTACGCCTGTGTTGCCGCTTATCTGGCCCACAGTTCGCTGTCGTTGTAGGCCCGGTAGCATGCGTACCGGGCCATGGTTGTTAAGACGATTTACGTACGCGCAAATACCATTCGCACAGTAAACGCACCTGTTTACGGGTGTAGCCTTTTTCCATCATACGGTCGACAAAATCGTCGTGTTTCTTCTGCTCGTCGGTTGAGGTTTTGGCGTTAAACGAAATAACCGGCAACAGCTCTTCAGTATTGGAGAACATTTTCTTCTCGATAACCGTGCGCAGTTTTTCATAGCTGGTCCAGTTCGGATTGCGTCCGCTGTTATTCGCTCTCGCGCGCAGTACAAAGTTGACTATCTCGTTGCGGAAATCTTTCGGATTGCTGATCCCCGCCGGTTTTTCGATTTTCTCCAGCTCGGCGTTCAGCGATTCACGGTCAAACAATTGTCCGGTATCCGGATCGCGATACTCCTGATCCTGAATCCAGAAATCCGCATAGGTGACATAACGATCAAAAATGTTCTGCCCATATTCGGAATAGGATTCAAGGTAGGCTGTCTGGATCTCTTTGCCGATAAACTCGGCATATTTCGGGATCAGATAACCTTTCAGAAACTCCAGATAGCGTTCTGCCTGCTCTTGCGGGAACTGCTCGCGCTCGATCTGCTGTTCCAGAACGTAGAACAGATGGACCGGGTTTGCCGCCACTTCCACGTGGTCGAAGTTAAACACGCGGGAGAGGATCTTAAACGCAAAACGCGTCGACAGACCGTTCATCCCTTCATCAACACCGGCATAGTCGCGATACTCCTGATACGACTTGGCCTTGGGATCGGTGTCTTTCAGACTTTCGCCATCATAAACCCGCATCTTTGAATAAATGCTGGAGTTTTCTGGGTCTTTCAAGCGTGAAAGAATAGAAAAACGTGACAGTGTTTCTAGTGTGCCGGGTGCGCATGGGGCGTGAGTCAGTTCACTGTGATTAAGCAATTTCTCGTAGATTTTGATCTCTTCGGAAATGCGCAAGCAATATGGCACCTTCACGATATAAACACGGTCGAGGAAGGCTTCGTTGTTTTTGTTATTACGGAAAGTGACCCATTCGGATTCGTTCGAGTGGGCGAGAATAATCCCGTTGAACGGTAGGGCAGAGATACCTTCCGTCCCGTTGTAGTTACCTTCCTGAGTGGCGGTTAACAGCGGATGCAGCACTTTAATTGGCGCTTTAAACATCTCAACGAATTCCATGATCCCCTGGTTGGCGCGGCACAGCGCACCGGAATAGCCGTAGGCGTCCGGGTCGTTCTGCGCATAGTGTTCGAGTTTACGAATATCGACTTTCCCTACCAGCGCTGAGATATCCTGGTTGTTCTCATCGCCGGGTTCCGTTTTGGCGATAGCAATTTGTTGCAGAATTGACGGCCAGACCTTCACAACCCGGAACTTAGTGATATCGCCACCAAACTCATGCAGGCGTTTTGCGGCCCACGGCGACATGATGGTGCCAAGATAGCGGCGAGGAATGCCGTACTCTTTTTCCAGAATCTGCGCATCTTCCTGCGGATTGAAAAGACAGAATGGATGATCGTTAACCGGGCTACGCTCACCGTTGGCGCTCAATACGTAAATCGGTACGAGCTGCATTAATGATTTCAGTCGCTCAGCAAGCGATGATTTCCCCCCACCCACAGGCCCCAGCAGATACAGAATCTGTTTCTTCTCTTCCAGTCCCTGGGCCGCGTGCTTCAGATAAGAGACAATCTGCTCAATCGCGTCTTCCATGCCGTAAAACTCTTCAAACGCCGGATAACGTGCAATGACCCGGTTAGAAAAGAGTCGAGAAAGTCTGGGTTCCTGGGCTGTATCGACCATGACAGGCTCACCGATAGCCATCAATAGCCGCTCAGCCGCGTTGGCATAAGCACTGCGATCTTGCCGACAAGTGGTAAGAAACTCCTGCAGTGTGAACTCTTCGTCCTTGGCAGCTTCATATCGCTGGCGATAGTGATCGAATATATTCATGGTATGCCGTCCTTTCGTTTTTTAGCACAGGTTAAGAGCCGTTCATATGAATAGTAGAGGCTCCCGGAAGAGGTAAACTGAACGACGTCTCTTGCTAAAACACAGCAACTCTCATGCCATCTTATCGATGATGAGAACAACGTGCCCGGTGATACACCTTCAAAATTAAGCGTAGATGGCAAATGGAAAACTTGCCTGCACGGCTTTCTTAATTTCAATGGCATATCAACAACTCATCCATAAAATTTGCATAATTAACGTAAAGACCAGGCTCGCCAGTAACGTGAAATTCATTTGGCTGTAAGTGTTGCATCATCTGTGTCATGAAAATTAAACAGTTACTTAAAAAAATGAAAACGTAAAAGGGTTGGGTTTCGATGTGTTGACGGGTAAACTTTGTCGCCCGCTAGACATTAGTTTAAGGAATGATTAATTGTGACCAAACTCAAACTTCTGGCACTTGGAGTGCTTATCGCAACGTCTGCAGGCGTAGCGCACGCTGAAGGAAAATTTTCACTGGGAGCAGGTGTAGGTGTCGTTGAACACCCATATAAAGATTACGATACCGATTTTTACCCAGTACCGGTAATCAACTATGAAGGCGATAACTTCTGGTTCCGTGGCTTAGGTGGCGGTTACTACCTGTGGAATGACGCAGCGGATAAACTTTCAATTACCGCTTACTGGTCGCCGCTTTACTTCAAAGCTAAAGACAGTGGCGATCGCCAAATGCGTCACCTGGATGACCGTAAGAGCACCATGATGGCTGGTCTGTCTTATGCTCACTTTACCCAGTACGGTTACCTGCGTACCACCCTGGTTGGCGATACCCTGGATAACAGCAACGGCATCATCTGGGATACGGCCTGGTTGTACCGTTACACCAATGGTGGCCTGACCCTGACCCCAGGTATCGGTGTGCAGTGGAACAGCGAAAACCAGAACGAATACTATTATGGCGTATCGCGCAAAGAGTCTGCTCGCAGCGGTCTGCGAGGCTATAATCCGAACGACAGCTGGAGCCCTTACCTGGAGCTGAGCGCCAACTACAACTTCCTTGGCGACTGGAGTGTTTACGGTACCGCGCGCTACACCCGCCTGTCTGATGAAGTTACTGACAGCCCGATGGTGGATAAATCCTGGACTGGCCTGATTTCTACCGGGATCACCTACAAATTCTGATAATGCATCTTTCCAGGGCATTTTGTGCATAAAAACAGGGCGTAATGCCCTGTTTTGCATTACGGTGGAGCAATACCCTGGAGGAAACAATGCAACAAGAAATGATTCAATTTAGTGGCGATGTCTCACTGCCAGCCATAGGGCAGGGAACATGGTATATGGGCGAAGATGCCAGTCAGCGCAAAACAGAAGTTGCTGCACTACGTGCGGGCATTGAGCTTGGCTTAACCCTCATTGATACCGCCGAAATGTATGCCGATGGCGGTGCCGAAAAGGTGGTTGGGGAAGCATTAACCGGTCTGCGTGAGAATGTCTTTCTCGTCTCAAAAGTCTATCCGTGGAATGCTGGCGGGCAAAAAGCGATTAACGCATGCGAAGCCAGTTTACGCCGTCTCAATACTGATTATCTCGATCTCTACTTATTACACTGGTCTGGCAGTTTCGCTTTTGAAGAGACTGTCGCCGCGATGGAAAAATTGATCGCCCAGGGAAAAATCCACCGCTGGGGCGTTTCTAATCTTGATTATGCCGATATGCAGGAACTCTGGCATCTGCCGGGGGGAAATCAGTGTGCTACTAATCAGGTGCTTTACCATCTCGGTTCACGAGGGATTGAGTATGATCTACTCCCCTGGTGCCAGCAACAGCAGATGCCGGTGATGGCTTACAGTCCGTTAGCCCAGGCCGGGCGGTTGCGCAATGGGCTGCTAAAAAACGCAGTCGTCAACGAAATTGCACATGCTCACAATATCAGTGCGGCACAAGTATTGCTGGCGTGGGTAATAAGCCATCAGGGGGTGATGGCGATTCCAAAAGCGGCAACGATTGCCCATGTCCAACAGAATGCGGCTGTGCTTGAGGTCGAACTTTCGTCAGAGGAATTAGCCATGCTGGATAAAGCGTATCCGGCACCAAAAGGAAAAACTGCGCTGGATATGGTGTGATATTGAAACGTGCCGGATGCATTGCACCCGGCACATAGCATTAACGCAAATTAACGTTTCGTAACGCGAATGGATTGTGCCAGATGTACAGGTTTCTCTTTGGTCACTTTTTGCATTTCTGAAGCGTAAGCCGTTTCTACACAAACAAAGGTCTTGTAGCCATCATCCGGCATATCGCCCATGCTAACTGAAAGCGCCGGTCCTGGGTTCCAGCCTACAACGTTCAGATGATGCTGGTGGCCTACGGCGATAATACGATTCAACGCTTCGTCATTAATCACGCTGCAATCTTGCGGATTCAGATACACGCGATCGGTTCGGTCAGGGAAGGTCTGAGTACCGTCGGTCAGTACATCTTCTTTCGCGCCATTCACTTTATCAATGAAGCGATCGCCCAGCCCACTAACGCTTACTTTAGCGATATCACCCACGTTAAAGTAGGTATGCAGGGCAGAGGTGGTTTCAAATTCGCCGTGTGCTTCAAGATCGATTTCACAGGATTTACCTACGCGGAAATGCGCTAACAGCGTAAAGTCGTGCGGCCAGAATTTTTTCGTCTCTTCGCTTTGTGTCAATTCGAAAGTCAGCGCCACGCCATCGGCATCTTCACTATGTGATTTCAGCGTCCACGGCAGGTTACGGGCAAAACCGTGCGCAGGCAGACCTTGTTGTGCTGCCGGACCAAACCACGGCCAGCAAACCGGTACGCCTCCGCGAATGGCGACGCCATTTTTGAACGGTGTGTTATTGCTCAACCAGAGAACTTCTTCTTCACTCGCAGGTTTCCACGAGAGAAGGTGTGCGCCCTGTAATGCAAAAGACGCTTTTACCTGGGGATGATCGACCACAATGAGATCCAGTTCATCCAGCTTACGACGGGAGAGGACTGGGGAGATTTGTTCGATGACCGGAAGGGCAAAAATTTTCTTAATCATGACGTAGTCCTTTAACTTCATTTCATCAGGTAAAAAAAAGAGCGACCGAAGTCGCTCTTTTTAGATCACAGTGTCATCTCAACTTATTTGGAGATGTGAGCGATCAGGTCCAGAACTTTGTTGGAGTAACCGGTTTCGTTGTCGTACCAGGATACCAGTTTCACGAAGTTGTCGTTCAGAGCGATACCTGCTTTAGCATCGAACACGGAAGTGCAAACTTCGCCGTTGAAATCGGTAGATACTACGTCATCTTCGGTGTAGCCCAGAACGCCTTTCATTTCGCCTTCAGCAGCAGCTTTAACGGCAGCTTTGATTTGCTCGTAAGTTGCAGCTTTTTCCAGACGAACGGTCAGGTCAACTACGGATACGTTCGGGGTCGGAACGCGGAACGCCATACCAGTCAGTTTGCCATTCAGTTCTGGCAGTACTTTACCTACAGCTTTAGCAGCACCGGTAGAGGACGGGATGATGTTCTGGGAAGCACCGCGGCCACCGCGCCAGTCTTTGTGAGACGGGCCATCAACGGTTTTCTGAGTAGCGGTAGTCGCGTGAACGGTGGTCATCAGACCTTCGATGATGCCGAAGTTATCGTTGATAACTTTAGCCAGCGGAGCCAGACAGTTGGTGGTGCAGGAAGCGTTGGAAACGATGTCCTGGCCAGCATATTTGTCGAAGTTAGCGCCTTTAACGAACATCGGAGTGTTGTCTTTAGACGGACCAGTCATAACCACTTTTTTCGCACCAGCGGTGATGTGTTTACGAGCGGTTTCGTCAGTCAGGAACAGACCAGTTGCTTCAGCGACAACGTCAACACCAACTTCGTCCCATTTCAGGTTAGCCGGATCACGTTCAGCGGTAACACGGATTTTTTTACCGTTAACGATCAGATGACCGTCTTTCACTTCAACGGTACCGTCGAAACGGCCGTGAGTGGAGTCATATTTCAGCATGTACGCCATGTAATCAGCGTCTAACAGGTCGTTGATTGCAACGATTTCGATGTCAGAACGTTTCTGAGCAGCACGGAAAACAATGCGACCGATACGGCCAAAACCGTTGATACCTACTTTGATAGTCATATATTCCACCAGCTATTTGTTAGTGAATAAAAGGTTGCCTGTAAAATTACAAAAACCTTACGCAGCGTCAAGCGGAATCGTGTCAATCATTGCGACAAATCAATCCTGTGCCTAAGCATTACGCGACTGACTCGTCTCACTCTTCCTTTGGGCTTGAGACCACATGGGGGCGGCGCCCCGAATTTTAAAGGGCAATTACGATAAAAATGTGATTTTCATCACGATTTAGGTGCAGCCATTTCGTCGAGATCAAGTTTAGGACAAAATTTTGCCAGTTAGTGTTAATGTTTTGTTAGAATACGTCACGTAATGTGAGCGCGATTAAAGTGAGATGTGAGCAAATGGCTAATAAACCTTCGGCAGAAGAACTGAAAAAAAATTTGTCCGAGATGCAGTTTTACGTGACGCAGAATCATGGGACAGAGCCGCCATTTACGGGTCGTTTACTGCATAACAAGCGTGACGGCGTATATCACTGTTTGATCTGCGATGCCCCGCTGTTTCATTCCCAAACCAAGTATGATTCCGGCTGTGGCTGGCCCAGTTTCTACGAACCGGTGAGTAAAGAATCTATTCGTTATATCAAAGACTTGTCACATGGAATGCAGCGGATAGAAATTCGTTGCGGTAACTGTGATGCCCACTTGGGCCATGTCTTCCCCGACGGGCCGCAGCCAACGGGCGAACGGTATTGTGTTAACTCTGCTTCTTTACGCTTCACCGATGGTGAAAACGGCGAAGAAATCAACGGTTGAAAAAACGATTCAGCAACTTATTCCACAGGAGCGGAAAAATTATGAATCTTGATGACATTATCAACAGCATGACGCCTGAGGTATACCAGCGTTTGTCGACCGCCGTTGAACTGGGAAAATGGCCTGATGGCGTTGCGCTGACCGAAGAACAAAAAGAGAATTGCCAACAACTGGTGATGCTGTGGCAAGCCCGCCATAATACCGAAGCACAGCATATGACAATTGACACAAATGGTCAGATGGTCATGAAGAGCAAACAGCAGTTAAAAGAAGATTTTGGTATCTCAGCAAAGCCGATTGCCATGTTTAAGTAAGTGGTTTATCCCCTTTTTAGCGCGGTTATAAAGGGGATAGCCAACAATGACCCCATTAAATGCCCGATAACCAGATTTACCGGGCATTTAGCCGAAAAAAGATTACCCCTGCGTCTCTTCCCAGTCTGCCTGGGTATATAGCGTTGCCCCAGCTGCTGACATTTCCATAAACGCGTGCGCACTGTCCTGTGGCTGGATATTGACGCCACGACAGCCATCGGTAATCACGTTCACCTTATAACCTAACTGTAATGCGTCCAGCACGGTAAACTTCACGCAATAGTCAGTAGCCAGACCCATAACGATCAATTCATCAATTTCATGATCGCGCAACCAGTCATCGAGCGCGGTTTTCTGCCGACGGCCATTATCGAAAAAGGCACTGTAACTGTCGACTAAAGAGTCTTCGCCTTTATGGAACACCGCAGCGATCGCTTTTTGCTTCAGTAACGGATGTAGTTGTGCGCCTTCACTGTTCTGCACACAGTGATTTGGCCAGAAGGTTTGTGGCAAACCGTCGAGTTGACCTGGCGTATAAGGCTCTACACCGTGCTGACTGGCAAAACTGCTGTGATTCGCCGGGTGCCAGTCCTGACTGGCGATAACCGCTTCACCGCGCGACTGGCACCAGTCAATCATGCTGTTAGCGACATCCACCGTACTGTCACCTTCCGGCACGGCGAGCGCACCACCAGCACAGAAATCATTTTGCAAATCGACCAGTAACAGGGCGCGATGGGGCATTGCAGTCTTCTTAATCATCTGGCGTCAGTTCTCCGCGCAGGTTTTGGCTCATGGCCTTGCGAATGGTTTCAGTATCCAGTTCCTGGCTAAGCAGGTAATGCAGTTTGGTTAGCGTGGCTTCTACAGTCATATCGGCACCGCCAATAACACCAGCATGGGCGAGGGCGTTACCGGTGGCATAACCCCCCATATTCACTTTACCGGACATACATTGCGTCAGGTTGACCACCACAATACCGCGATCGCTGGCTTCTTGTAATTCTCGCAGGAAGGCTTTGTTTTGTGGCGCATTACCCACGCCATATGAGCGCAGAATCAATGCTTTCACCGGTTGGCGCAGAAAATTGCGCACGACGTCAGCAGAAATCCCCGGATAAATCGTCACTACGCCAATCGGTTGTGGCGTGATTGGATGAACGCTCAATTCCCCTTCACCGTGCGGAGTAGATGGCGTATTCAAACGGCGAATATGGATACCTGCTTCCAGTAACGGTGGAAGATTCGGGGAAGCAAAGGCATCAAAACCATCGGCATGAGCTTTGGTGGTGCGGTTGCCGCGATACAGTCGATTATTAAAAAAGAGTGTTACTTCGTTGATCGGATAATTCGCCGCAATGTACAACGCATTCAGCAGATTTATTTGACCGTCAGAGCGTAACTCAGCCAGCGGAATTTGTGACCCTGTCACAATAACCGGTTTACCGAGATTCTCGAGCATGAACGACAGCGCAGAGGCGGTATACGCCATCGTGTCGGTGCCGTGCAGAATGACAAAACCATCATAGTCGTCATAGTGCGCTTTAATATCTTCCGCAATATGCTGCCAGTCTTCCGGCGTCATATCAGAAGAATCCATCAGCGGCGTATATTCATGAATAGTGAAATCTGGCATCTCCGGGCGATGGAATTCCGGCATCAGCGCCAGTTGCCGTTGTAGATGACCTGACACCGGAATATAACCCTGATCGGAACGCTGCATCCCGATGGTCCCGCCCGTGTAGGCAACGTAAATTGATTTCTTTTGCATGATATTGATATGAATGATATCGAAAGAGCAAAAGTATATACGTGAGGGGCGGTGAGCGCACCTGGATACTCTGTGGATATGCGAAAAGTCCGGCGAACAAAGGGATTAGTGTCACCGCCGGTGAAAAGTGGTTAATCCTGCAACGCATAGGTTACGGTCGTGACTACGCGCACCGTTTTATTTATCGCCGTAGGATCATCTTCATCGTTGCCACTGGCGAAGATCTGGAATACGCCTTGTGAGGCATCGCTAATTGACCCCACCTGACTACCTGAATCCGTCGCAAATTGTAATGCTGCATTTCGTGCGTCTTTTGTCGCGGCAGCAATCATCTCAGCGCGCAGTGCGCCAATGCCATTAAAGCGATAGGCGACTTTACTCTCAGCGATAGCGCCATCCGTAGCGACTTGCAGTTCGTTTAATTTAGCGACGACTTTTTCGACAGCCGCAACGTTATGGGTTTTTATCGTCACTGACCCGTCGGCGTTATAGCGTGGCATTGTGGGATCATCTTTAAGGTAAAAGGAATCCGTCCGCTTACTTGTCCATTGACCCAGGATTATCTCTTTGTCGCTAATCTTTTGAGCGTTGAGTTCGGCAACAATTTTTTTCTGCGCGTCTTCCAGTTTCGGGAACAGTTCGCTGGGAACATTACCCTTAAAGCTAATCGCAATTGTTAATTCAGCCGTATCTGCGCGAACCTCTTTTTCCGAAAGCCCTCGCACATTCACATAACGGTTGTTGGTTTTTAAATGCTTAACACCATCGCCAACAAAATAACCACAGGCACTGATCCCCAGTCCGAGGACAATAGCGGCAATTAAAGAGGGTGCTTTATTCACTGATGACTCCATATCAGATGCTAAATGAGCAAGGAAATGTAGTGGAGAGAGGGAGTAAAAGACAGTCCGATTCAGGAGTGTGGCCGACAGCATATCGGCCACATTTTTGCAGGATTTAACGCACGTTGGCGCAGGTCAGGCAAAACGCATAACGGTTTTGTGGGTCATTAAACGCTGCCAGCTTGTCGCTTTCACTTTTAACGGTAGAGGCTACCGAGGCCAGCGGTGCAGGTAACATAGCCTGGAGCGCATCTGGCAACATTGCCCGGACAGAACCTGACATGTTGTCCATCACTTTGTCGAAGAAGGTAGGCTCCTCGGCGTAATATTCCAGATGCCACCGTTGCAATTTTGCCAGCTCAGCTGCTTTGGCGACCGCATCATCGAAATCACCGAGACTATCGACCAGCCCGTTAGCTTTCGCATCCTGACCGGTCCAGACATGGCCCTGGGCGATCTTATCAATCTGCTCCGGCGTTGAATGACGCGCATCGGCAACCAGCGTGATAAAGCGTTTATAGCCGTTCTCAATGCTCAACTGCATCATCTGCTGCGCTTCTGGTGGCAGTGCCTTAGTGATGGAAACATCAGCCAGCGGTGAAGTTGAGACGCCATCAGTATGCACACCAATCGAATCAAGGCTGTTTTCTACGGTGGTGATTACACCGAAGATACCGATAGAACCGGTTAGGGTACTCGGGTTAGCCACAATGTAATTGGCCGGAGTGGAGATCCAGTACCCCCCAGATGCCGCCATGCCGCCCATTGAGACAACCACAGGTTTACCCGCAACTCTGGCTGCTGCCAGTTCAGCGCGAATCACTTCAGACGCGGTAACGCTGCCGCCTGGGCTATTAACACGCAGAACAATCGCTTTCACTTTCGGGTCAAGACGAGCGTCGCGGATTTGTGCCGCAGTGGTATCACCGCCAACATTCCCTTGAGTTTCCTCGCCATCCATAATTGCGCCATTGGCGAATATGACGCCAATGCTGTCGCCGGTATCCGCCGGAGTTTTCAGTGCGTAATCGTAATAACTGATGGCGCGATAATTTTTATCCGTCTCACTCCAGCCGAACTCTTTGGTCAGGGCCTTTTCGATTTCGGCATTCGACGCCAGCGCATCCACTAGTTTGTTATCCAGTGCATACTTCGCGGTATCGCCACCAGTTTTGGTTAAACCATCAAGCAATCCTTGTGCGCCGGGAAACACCTGCTGGGCAGGGATCTGGCGGTTAGCAGCAACAGTATTCAGATAGTTTTGCCATAGCTCACCGACCCAGCGACTGTCAGCTTCGCGGGCTGCCGGTGACATATCATCACGAATAAACGGCTCAACGGCAGATTTATACGTACCCACGCGGAACACATGGGTGGAAACTTTCAGCTTATCCAGCAACGATTTGTAGTACAGACCGTTGGTAGCAAAACCGTGCAGATCAACCACGCCTTGCGGTGACAGCCAAATTTTGTTGGCAAAACTGGCGAGATAATATTGCCCCTGGCTGTAGTTTTCACCAATGGCATAAACCGGTTTACCACTGCCACGAAACTCTTTCAGGGCTTTGCCGATGTACTGCATAGACGGCTGGTCGCCGCCTGCGAAGTTTTTCAGATCCATCACGATACCGGTGATATTTCGATCGTCCTTCGCCTGGCGAATGGTGTTGACGATATCAAACAGCGAGTTTTCCTGCAGACGATCGGAACTGGCACCAAGCAGCTGGCGGCTTAACTTACTAAACCGCTGAGAACTGTCGGGTTTATCGACGATCACACCAGAAATGTCCAGCAGCAGCGCACCACGACTGGCAGTTTCTTTCGAGTCACCACTACTGACCTGCATCCAGATCCCCACACCAACCAGCACGAGAAAAATAAAGAACAGGTTAAGTACCATTTCACGGACAAAATTCAGCAGACGCCACGTCCATTTAAAAAATCCGGCAATAAATCGCCAAAGGGTTCGCATGTATTCTCCCAGACTAAAAGTCACACCTGTCACAGGCGCAATAGATGTGGTTATCGTAATGACCCAACCGGCACTTGTCAGCAGGAATTGCGGACTGTGCTGTAACAAAATCCACGCTTGTGTTAATTTTGTGAATAAACATCATGACAGGAGTTAATCAAATGGATGCACTCGAACTATTAATCAATCGCCGTAGCGCCTCCCGCCTGGCTGAACCCGCGCCAACGGGTGAACAACTGCAAAACATCCTGCGTGCGGGTATGCGTGCGCCGGATCATAAGTCCATGCAACCGTGGCATTTTTTTGTGATTGAAGGGGAAGGGCGCGAGCGTTTCAGCGCCGTTCTGGAACAGGGGGCGATTGCTGCCGGTAGCGATGATAAAGCTATCGACAAAGCGCGTAATGCGCCGTTCCGTGCGCCGCTCATCATAACAGTGGTGGCGAAATGCGAAGAAAATCATAAAGTCCCGCTCTGGGAACAGGAAATGTCTGCCGGATGTGCGGTTATGGCGATGCAAATGGCAGCCGTTGCCCAGGGTTTTGGCGGCATCTGGCGCAGTGGCGCATTAACAGAAAGTCCGGTAGTGCGTGAGGCATTCGGCTGCCGTGAGCAGGATAAAATTGTCGGCTTTCTCTACCTTGGTACTCCACAACTGAAAGCATCTACGTCAATAAACGTCCCGGACCCGACGCCGTTTGTGACTTATTTCTGATAATCGTCGCGAAACTGTGTGGATTGTGAGCAAAGAAGCAGGAATTCAGACACTCTCACTTATCACTTTATGGAATGAGGGTTACCATAACTGGATAGCATTGACAGGAGATGTCCATGAGCGAGAACTCGATTCGTTTGACCCAATACAGCCACGGAGCTGGTTGCGGCTGTAAAATTTCCCCAAAAGTGTTGGAAACCATCCTGCACAGTGAGCAGGCGAAGTTTGTTGATCCGAATTTGCTTGTGGGTAATGAAACCCGCGACGATGCGGCGGTGTACGATCTGGGCAATGGCACCAGCGTTATCAGCACCACCGACTTCTTTATGCCGATCGTTGATAATCCTTTCGATTTTGGCCGCATTGCGGCCACTAACGCTATCAGCGATATCTTCGCGATGGGTGGCAAACCGATTATGGCGATTGCGATCCTCGGCTGGCCGATTAACAAACTTTCCCCGGAAATTGCCCGCGAAGTGACCGAAGGTGGACGCTATGCATGCCGTCAGGCGGGTATTGCGCTGGCTGGCGGTCACTCCATCGACGCACCGGAACCGATTTTCGGTCTGGCGGTGACGGGGATCGTTCCGACTGAACGGGTAAAGAAAAACAGTACCGCACAAGCCGGATGCAAGCTATTCCTGACGAAACCGTTGGGAATTGGCGTTCTTACCACTGCTGAGAAAAAATCACTGCTGAAACCAGAACATCAGGGACTAGCGACGGAAGTGATGTGCCGGATGAACATCGCAGGCGCGTCCTTTGCTAACATCGAAGGTGTAAAAGCGATGACCGACGTTACGGGTTTTGGTTTGCTGGGCCATTTGAGCGAAATGTGTCAGGGGGCTGGTGTGCAGGCGCGCGTCGACTATGAAGCGATCCCGAAACTGCCGGGGGTTGAAGAGTACATTACGTTGGGCGCAGTACCTGGCGGCACCGAACGTAACTTTGCCAGCTACGGTCATCTGATGGGGGTAATGCCGCGTGAAGTGCGCGATCTGCTGTGCGATCCGCAAACTTCTGGCGGTCTGCTGCTGGCGGTCATGCCGGAAGCAGAAAATGAGGTCAAAGATACAGCCGCCGAGTTTGGCATTGAACTGACGGCGATTGGCGAACTGGTGCCAGCGCGCGGCGGTCGTGCCATGGTTGAGATCCGTTAATTCAATGCGGTTGTTTATTGCCGAAAAACCGAGTCTGGCCCGTGCCATTGCTGATGTCCTGCCCAAACCGCACCGGAAAGGCGATGGCTTTATCGAGTGTGGCAATGGTCAGGTGGTGACCTGGTGTATTGGTCACCTGCTTGAGCAGGCTCAGCCAGACGCCTACGACAGTCGCTATGCGCGCTGGAATCTGGCTGATCTCCCCATTGTCCCGGAAAAGTGGCAATTACAGCCACGGCCTTCCGTGACCAAACAACTTAATGTCATCAAGCGCTTTCTGCTTGAAGCCAGCGAAATTGTTCATGCCGGAGACCCGGATCGCGAAGGGCAACTGCTGGTGGATGAAGTGCTGGACTACCTGCAACTGGCACCGGAAAAGCGCCAGCAAGTTCAGCGTTGCTTAATCAACGACCTGAACCCGCAGGCGGTTGAGCGGGCGATCGATCGTCTTCGTTCCAACAGTGAGTTTGTGCCGCTGTGCGTTTCTGCGCTGGCGCGAGCGCGTGCCGACTGGCTGTACGGCATCAATATGACCCGTGCTTACACCATTCTCGGTCGCAATGCGGGTTATCAGGGTGTACTTTCCGTGGGACGTGTGCAGACGCCCGTGCTCGGGCTGGTGGTGCGCCGTGATGAAGAAATTGAAAACTTCGTGGCGAAAGACTTCTTTGAAGTCAAAGCGCATATCGTGACACCTGCCGATGAGCGGTTTACCGCTATCTGGCAACCGAGCGAAGCGTGTGAACCGTACCAGGATGAAGAAGGGCGCTTGCTGCATCGTCCACTGGCAGAGCATGTGGTTAACCGCATCAGCGGTCAACCGGCGATTGTCACCAGCTATAACGATAAACGGGAATCAGAATCCGCGCCGCTGCCATTTTCGCTTTCGGCGTTGCAGATTGAGGCGGCAAAACGTTTTGGTCTTAGCGCCCAGAACGTGCTTGATATCTGCCAGAAGCTGTACGAAACGCACAAGCTAATCACTTATCCGCGTTCCGATTGTCGTTATTTGCCAGAAGAACATTTTGCAGGTCGTCATGCGGTGATGAATGCCATCAGTGTCCATGCGTCAAATTTGTTGCCGCAACCGGTGGTTGATCCGAATTTGCGTAACCGCTGCTGGGATGACAAAAAAGTCGATGTGCACCACGCCATCATCCCGACCGCGCGGAGTTCTGCGATCAACCTGACGGAGAACGAAGCGAAAATCTATAACCTGATTGCCCGTCAGTACCTAATGCAGTTCTGCCCGGATGCGGTGTTCCGCAAGTGTGTAATCGAACTGGACATTGCCAAAGGCAAATTCATCGCCAAAGCGCGTTTCCTTGCTGAAGCAGGTTGGCGCACGCTGTTAGGCAGCAAAGAGCGCGATGAAGAAAACGACGGCACGCCACTTCCTGTGGTGGCGAAAGGTGATGAACTGCTGTGCGAAAAGGGCGAAGTGGTAGAACGACAAACCCAGCCGCCACGTCATTTCACCGATGCGACATTGCTCTCTGCAATGACCGGAATTGCCCGCTTTGTGCAGGACAAAGATCTGAAAAAGATCCTTCGTGCCACCGATGGTTTAGGGACGGAAGCGACCCGTGCCGGGATTATTGAACTGCTGTTCAAGCGTGGTTTCCTGACCAAAAAAGGGCGTTATATCCACTCCACCGACGCCGGAAAAGCGTTATTTCATTCGCTGCCAGAAATGGCCACGCGACCGGACATGACCGCACACTGGGAATCGGTGCTGACGCAAATCAGCGAAAAGCAGTGTCGCTACCAGGACTTTATGCAGCCGCTGGTGGGGACGCTGTATCAGTTGATTGATCAGGCAAAACGTACACCAGTACGGCAGTTTCGTGGCATAGTGGCTCCGGGGAGCGGTAGTGGTGATAAGAAAAAGGCAGCCCCACGTAAACGTAGCGCGAAAAAAAGCCCGCCAGCAGATAAAGCAGGTAGTAGTGCGATGGTTTAATCTCATTATTGATTAGCGCTTCACGAGTCAAATTCTGAAATATCCAGCGGACCAAGAAAATTCGTTGGATATTTTTTTTACATGCATAAAATTATCGCCTCTAAAGTGTGAGATTACAGAGAATGTGATGAAAAAAAATTTATTGCAAAACCATCCTGGGAGCGAGAAGTATTCTTTCAATGGCTGGGAAATATTTAATATTAATTTTGAACGGATGATTAAAGAAAATAAGGCAATTTTGCTCTGTAAGTGGGGGTTTTATTTAACCTGTGTTGTCGCCGTAATGTTTGTATTCGCAGCTATAACAGCCAACGGTTTACATGAAAGAGGCCTGATTACTGCTGGATGTTCTTTTCTTTATCTATTAGTTATGATAGGTCTCATCGTTCGGGCCGGTTTTAGAGCGAAAAAAGAGCAACTGCATTATTATCAGGCCAAAGGTATTGAGCCGCTCAGTACAGAGAAATTACAGGCGCTACAATTGATCGCACCCTATCGATTCTATCATAAGCAATGGTCTGAAACGCTGGAGTTCTGGCCACGAAAGCCTGAATCTGGCAAAGATACCTTTCACTATCAGATGCTTCCTTTTGACTCGATCGAGATTATCGGTGAAAGACGCCAGTCTTTAGAGGATCAATGGGGTATCGAAGATAGCGAAAGTTATTGTGCCTTAATGGAACATTTTCTTTCTGGCGACCATGGAGTCAATGCCTTTAAAACGCACATGGAGGAAGACCCTGAGCAGGTTATCGCTCTGTTGAATAAATTTGCAGTCTTCCCCCCAGACTATATTTCTGATTGTGCTAGTCGTCGCTTCGGTAAATCCTCGGCGAAGCTAATATGGGCGGCGGAATTGTCATGGATGATCTCGATATCTAGCACAGCTTTTCAAAATGGTACAATTGACGAAGAACTGGCCTGGCATTACATCATGCTTGCTTCTCGAAAGGCGCACGAGCTGTTCGAAAGCGAAGAAGATTATCAAAAAAATAGTGTAATGGGATTCCTTTACTGGCATATCTGCTGCTATCGCAGAAAGTTGACGGATGCTGAACTGGAAGCGTGTTATCGCTATGACAAGCAGTTTTGGGAGTACTACAGTAAGAAATGCCGTTGGCCCATCAGAAATGTTCCCTGGGGAACATCATCCGTTTAATCACTCATATATGCCTGTAATTTTGCCAGGGCGCTGCGCTTATCCGGTCTGCAATAGACTGCAATTTCAATAAATTGCATCTATTTTTAGTCCTTACAAGCGAAGCGCCGTCTGGCATTTTCTCCTTAAATCACTCCTTGCGCCAGCATCGCATCGGCAACCTTCACAAAGCCTGCAATATTCGCGCCCTGTACGTAATTGGTTTGCTTGCCTTCGCCACCGTATTCCACACAAGAATGGTGAATATCGAGCATGATATGATGCAGGCGAGCATCAACTTTTTCGGCTTTCCAGCTTAAACGAGCAGCGTTCTGCGCCATTTCCAGACCAGAGGTCGCTACGCCACCGGCATTGGCCGCTTTACCCGGTGCAAACAGTACGCCTGCGTCAAGGAACAAGTTCGTTGCTTCGATAGTGGTCGGCATGTTTGCACCTTCTGCGACCGCTTTCACGCCATTGGCGATAAGCTTATGCGCGGCGTCAACATCCAGTTCGTTCTGAGTGGCGCATGGCAAAGCGATATCAACCGGAACAGACCACGGCTGCTGGCCTTCCAGATATACCAGACCAAACTCTTTGGCGTAATCGGCAACACGGCCATCACGACTGGATTTGATTTCGATAAGGCGCGCCAGTTTCTCTTTGGTAAAGCCACTTTCGTCCACGACCGTACCGCTGGAATCAGAAGCGGTGATCACTCGGGCACCGAATTCCATGGCTTTCTCGATTGCGTACTGTGCAACGTTACCAGAGCCGGATACCGAAACACGCATTCCTTCGAAGCCCAGACCATGGCGTTTCAGCATGGCTTCAGCGAAGTACACCAGACCATAGCCAGTTGCTTCTGGTCGAATCAGACTGCCGCCAAAAGAGAGACCTTTACCCGTAAATACGCAAGCGCTGTTATTAGAAAGCTTACGCATCATACCCGCCATAAAACCAACTTCACGACCGCCCACGCCAATATCGCCTGCCGGTACGTCAGTGTCTGGTCCCAGATGACGATAAAGCTCCGTCATCAGCGCCTGACAAAAACGCATCACTTCACCTTCGCTTTTTCCTTTCGGGTCGAAATCGCTGCCGCCTTTACCACCGCCCATCGGCAGGGTAGTCAGGGCATTTTTGAAGGTTTGCTCGAAGCCGAGGAATTTGAGAATGGAGAGGTTAACTGACGGATGGAAGCGCATACCGCCTTTGTACGGGCCGATGGCAGAGTTGAACTGCACGCGCCATGCACGGTTGACCTGTACCTGGTTGCGATCGTCAACCCATACCACGCGAAACTGGATCACGCGCTCCGGTTCAACCAGGCGCTCCAGTAATGACATCTGGCGATATTGGGGATTTTGCTCAAGAAAAGGCCAGAGTGTGGTCATTACTTCACGAACGGCTTGCGCGAACTCGGTTTGATTCGGGTCGCGCTTTTGGACATGGTTGAGGAATGACTCCAGAGAATATGTCTGATCCATAGATATAAAACCCTTATATATTAATACGATTGTGCTTATGTTGTTTATGTCATGTGCTTTTGCAGTTTTCGACTATACCATCAAGAATGTGACGGTAAGCAAGAAAAAAATGACCCAGGAACGCAAATTAATAACGAGAGTAATCTCTTTACATCCTCCCGCCCTGAAGGACGGGGTTTTACGGCGCACCGGATAACCAAATGCGATAACTCAGACGCTAAAGTTTTGCCGTCCGGCTACCGTTATCAGTAGCAGAGACAATAACGTTAAGGAGTTCCCTGTGAGTCGAGCATTGTTCGCCGTAGCATTGGCATTTCCATTCATTGCACTGGCTAACCCGCATTATCGTCCGGACGTGGAGGTAAACGTACCGCCAGAAGTGTTCAGTTCAGGCGGGCAGTCTGCGCAGCCCTGTACTCAGTGCTGCGTTTATCAGGATCAAAATTATTCTGAAGGGGCGGTAATTAAAGCCGAAGGAATACTGCTGCAATGCCTGCGGGATGACAAAACCCTTAGCACTAATCCGCTGGTCTGGCGGCGCGTAAAGCCATAAACGCCTCTAATAGTGGAATGTCAGCAGGGGCCAGCGGATATTGCAGCGCCTCTTCAGGTGAGCACCAGATCAGCGCCTGATGTTCGTGTGCCTGTAACGTCCCGTGAAAGTCGGGTACGTGCCAGGCATGAAGATGGATAATCCGTCCCGAAACCTCTCGCTGATGGCTGGCAACATATTCACCCACAGTTGCTTCGATGCCCAGTTCTTCGCGTAACTCACGCACCAGCGCCTGCAGCTGGCTTTCATCCGGCTCGACTTTGCCACCGGCAAATTCCCATAATCCTGCCTGATCGCTTTGGGCGGGGCGTTGCGCGAGTAAAATTTTGCCATCACGTTCGATGATGGCGGCAACAACTTCAATCATTTTCATAATTTACACACGAGCAGATAAGCGAAAAATGTCATAATATCCGCGGTGTTGCCTAATCAGAAAGGCTTTATATTTAAGGAGTACCCGTGTTAGACCGCCATCTTCACCCTCGGATTAAACCGTTGTTGCATCAGTGCGTGCGGGTTCTTGATAAACCAGGCATTACGCCAGATGGTTTAACATTAGTGGGATTTGCCATCGGCGTGCTGGCACTGCCGTTTCTGGCACTGGGCTGGTATCTGTTGGCGCTGATTGTCATTTTGTTGAACAGGTTGCTTGATGGTCTGGACGGAGCGCTTGCTCGGCGCAGAGGACTTACCGATGCGGGCGGCTTTCTCGATATTGCTCTCGATTTCCTCTTTTATGCGTTGGTGCCTTTCGGGTTTATCCTCGCCGCACCAGAGCAAAATGCGCTGGCGGGAGGCTGGCTGCTGTTTGCGTTTATCGGCACGGGCAGCAGTTTTCTCGCTTTTGCTGCGCTGGCGGCGAAACACCAGATTGATAACCCCGGCTATGCGCACAAATCGTTTTATTATCTGGGGGGATTAACCGAAGGCAGCGAGACGATTTTGCTGTTTGTTTTAAGTTGCCTCTTCCCAACGTATTTTCCGTGGTTTGCGTGGATTTTTGGCGCACTGTGCTGGATGACGACATTAACGCGGGTGTGGAGTGGGTATCTGACGCTGAAGTCACTCCAGCGTCAGTAGTTGTAATGTTATTTGCTACTGTCCGGGCCGCGTTCCCCGGTTGCTACCGGATTTTTCGGATCGCTACTCCATTCATACCAGCCGCCATCATATACGGAGACGTTATTCCAGCCCATTGCGCGTGCGTACATAAAGGTTTCTGAGGCGCGCCAGCCGGTGCCGCAGTAGAACGAGACTTGTTGATCCGGCAAGATATTCCATTCTTTCCACATCGCCGCGATGTCATCCGCAGTACGCATGGTGCCGTCCGGATTATGGAAATCTTCCATATGCGTTGAATCGCTGCCCGCATGGCCCCAGCGTGCGCCCGGAATGTCACCTTTTGGCTTAATGTAGCTGTAACCACTGGTCGTACCGATAAATTCTGGCCACGAACGAATGCTCACCAGCGATGCATCCTGGCGATGCAGCAGCCCACGGGCCTGTTCCATATCAAGCATCAGTTGCGGTTGCGCCGGGATCTTCACGCCGAAATCCGGTTCCTCTTTCACGTTTGGTGGTGTGCCACGTTCAACGGGCAGCTCCGCGTCGGACCAGGTTTGCCAGCCTCCGTCCAGCAGACGCACATCTTTCACGCCTGCGTACAGCATAATCTGCGCTACACGCGCTGCCGCGTAAACGTCTCGCCCGTAAAGAATGACTGTGGTGTCATGGCGAATGCCGTGTTTTGCCAGCATCGCTTTCAGTTGTTCATCAGAAACTTTATTCCACAGCGGTTCGCTTTCCACTTCGTTGGTGTCGATGTAGTCAGCGCCGGGAATATGGCTGATAAGATAAAGTTTCGGTGCCCCCCAGGCCGCTTCAATGACTTTCCAGTCACCGGCAGGTTTCGCTGTAACGTCTTTACCTTGTTGCAGGTCATGCAGCCATTGCGGATAAACCAACTGCTCAAAGTGCGGCAGTTTTTGCAGACGGGAAGGTTCGCTTAGCGCGTCACTCAGGATGGAGATATGCGTAAAACCTGCTTTTTGCAATCGCGTTTTGACGGCGTCGACATCTTTGTCATTACCGTACAGTGCCACCGGAGCATCGGTTTTCAGGTTATGTTGCCTGGCCCATTCGTTGAGCTGTTCGGTACTCATTTTGTCGAGCCAGTTAGCAGAGAGGTTTAAGGCGGCAGGTTCATGACCGGAAGGGCCATTTAAGGTTTGTGACCAGCCGTTATAAAACGCGCTGGGGCGAGTATCTATCGCTTTGCCATTTTGTTGTTGAAGCTGGTCAAGTGTAAGAGGCTTCGCCAGTTCAGCGGCCCACGAAGAAGCGCAAGCCAGCCCTAAAGCCATTGCCAGCGCGGTCATTTGAGAAACACGTTTCATCGAAAATCCCGACATTGTAGTTTTGAGTGCGCCATTCTGAACTGACGCATTGGGAAAAACTTTGCGTTATCGCAGTTTGTTGTAATTTTATGACCACTGCGCCATATCCAGAACAGAACTATCAGCAGGAACATCCTGGAGATCGTGCGTTACCTGAACAACGGGGATCGCCAGTTCGCGGACTTCGCTGAACACCCACTGGCGAAAATTATCGCGCAGAGCCACATCAAGACGGCTGAACGGTTCATCCAGTAGCAACGCTTTTGGCTGGGCGAGAAGGGCGCGTAACAGAGCAACACGCGCTCGCTGACCGCCAGACAAAGTGGCGGGATCCTGATGGAAAGCTCCGTCAAGGCCTGAACGCTCAAGTGCATCATTCACGGCATTACGTCGGGCATTTCCCTTGAGTGTTGCCGGTAGCGCCAGCAGTAAATTTTGCCCGACGCTGAACTGGTCAAATAACAGTGCATCCTGGAAAAGAATGCCAATCTGACGTTGTGCGGTGGGCAGCATGTCAATCCGTTGCTCATTGAGCCATAGCTCACCTGTACAAGAAAACTGCCCGACCAGCGCACCAATCATCCACGAAAACAGAGTAGATTTTCCACAGCCAGACGGCCCCATTAACGTGACAATGTCACCTTTATCAACCGTAAAGTTAACGTTTGTCAGCAAAGGGTTTTCAGGTAAACGTAGCGAAACATTTTTCACGCAGAGCATTAGCGGAGTCCTTGTCTGACATAACCTACCCATTTTGCAAGCAGGGCGGTCAGGGCAAAAATAATAAGCGGCAATAGCAGTTGCCATAAAGCCTGGACGGCGAGAATACCATTGCTGCCACCGCTGCTTAATGCCACCGCTTCAGTGGTGAGCGTCGGAAAACGTCCCGCTCCCAGCCACAGTGTCGGCATATACTGTGCAATACTCACTGAAAATCCCACCGCGAAGGCAATCAGCGCAGGGCGCAACATGAGTGGGCATTTCACGTAAAAGAAGATTTTGACACGCGACCAGCCCAGCGTTTGCGCAATCAAAATTAACCGTGAATCAATGCGTTGCCAGGCCGGTTGCAGGATAAACAGCATCCACGGTATTACCCACAGCAGATGCCCCCAGACCACCGCCGTCCAGCTCCCATCCAGGTTCAGCCATAGCGCCAGCGTGTACTGGCCCGCCACCAGCGGCAGCGCCGGTAATAAAATGGGCAACCATAGCCACAACTGGCGACGCTGTGGCCCCCATTCCAGCCACAGCAGCAACAGAACCAAAGCGATGAATGTCGCCACCAGTCCCATCGTCAGGCTGTTGATAAGTGCCTCGTGATTGATCGTTGATTGATCCGCGAGGATCGCCAGCAGAACCACGCACAGCACACCGGTTATGGGTAAACAACTCGCCAGCGTATTGCCGGTCAATAAAGGCGTGGTGGGCTTACGAACACCATCTACGCGGGGAATAGTACGCCGCCAGCTACGCTATAATAAATAACCCAGCAAAACATAAGCGGGGAGTAGCAGCATCAGCAGCAGGCTGGCGACTGCGCCTTTCATCTGTTGATCGGCGTCGCCCTGGGTTAACCACTGCCAGCTAATTACCGCAAGCGTCGGTGGATTACCCGGCCCGAGGATAATCGCTACATCCACGACCGACAGCGACCAGGCCACAATCGCCAGCATCGCCATTGCCAGCGCAGGCGCGACAGAGGGCAACAGCAGCCAGTTCAAACATTGCCAGCGGCTGTAGCCCAGCGAATCCAGCACAATGACTTGCTGTAACAGGCGTTTTTCACTCAATACTGCCGCTAAGATCCACAACAGAAATGCGCTTTCTTTCACCGCCAGGGTGAATCCCAGACCGATACCCAATTTGTCCATTGGTGGAGTGAAATAAGGGAAATAGTCATAAAGCAGTCCACCGTCAGCAAAGAGCAGAAGGATGCTGGTGGCAAAAGCCACATGGGGAATGGCGAGCAACCACGGCAGACGGGCGCACAGATGTAGCCATTTCCCGCCAGGCCACAGCGCGACAATCACCAGCAGAGCAATCAACAATGCCCCGCCCGCCGCAATGGTTGTCGAAACCAGCGTTGCCAGTAATGCCTGCGGTAACTGCGGGTCGGCAAATAACGCCTGCCAGTGTGTCAACGACAATGCAGGCGATATCAGCGTGAGAACTGCCGGGAACAACGGTGCATAAATCACCACCACTATCGCCCACAGCAGAAAAATTAATGCGTACCGTAACGGCGTAGCCATTCTTGTTCCAGCGCATTTACCCAACCTGCGTGCGGTTCAGCCAGTACTGGCGGTAGATCTTGCGGCATTCTTGATTGCAATGTTTCGCGCTGCCCATCAGGCAGTTTTTGGGGATCGAGAACGGAAGGATCTCCCCAGATAGCAGGATCCGCTTTACGCTGTTGCGCATCGGGTGAGAGCAGGAAGTTGGCGACGACTTTTGCCGCAGCACTGGCATTCGCGTTGGCAGGAATGGTGACGAAATGCACGTTGCCAATCATCCCCTCCCGAAAGCCAAAACTGTAACTGCTTGCTGGCAAATCATCGCTGGCGATTTTTTGCTGCGCATGAGCAGGATTAAAGGTCAGCGACAGGCGCAATGTGCCAGCTTTTAGCAGAGCATCCATCCGTGCGGGCGAAGGCGGGAAATCCTTTCCTTCGCGCCATAAATACGGATGCAGCGCATCAAGATATTGCCACAAGGGCGCGGTGACATGGGCGAAAGTCGCATCGTTAGGCGCTTCTTTTAATGCTGCTGGATCTGGCGTCAGCATAATCAGCAACTGTTCAAGAAACGCCGTGCCGGTAAAGTCCGGTGGGCGCGGATAGGTAACCGTGCCGGGATTGGCTTTAGCAAATTCCAGTAAGGCTTGCGGCGTTTGTGGTGGTTGTGGCGTAACATCGCGGCGGGCGATAAACGTCAGTTGTGCGCCGCCCCAGGGTGATTCTGCCCCTTCTGTAGGCACTGAAAAATCTTCCCGCACCGGCAACTGCGTGTCGACATAGCGCCAGTTGGGCAGCGTCTCTGCCCAGCCCGTTTGTAATAAATTGGCCACTTTTAAGGTGCGGAAGTTTTCGCCGTTCACCCAGAGCAGATCCACCGAGCCGCCCGTTTTACGTCCGGCAGCAGCTTCCGTCTGAATGCGCTTCACCGCGTCTGCGGCATCCACCAGACGAACAATCTTCAGGTTTATATCGTAATGGGTTTTCATCTCGCCGCTAACCCAGTCGAGATAGCGGTTAATTGCGGTATCGCCGCCCCAGGCGTTAAACCAGACGGTTTGTCCTTTGGCTTCGTTTTTAATTTCCTGCCAGTCACTGGCATGTGTTGCCAAAGAAAACAGCGATAACAATCCCAGCAACCACCCACAATGGCGCATCATCTCTCCTTAAGAACGTTTTTCAGGAATACGGCACAGCCCCTGAGCGGGAATGTCCATGGCGGAATTAAAACGCGCCGACAGATTTTGCAAACCGATCAGCGCCGTCAGTTCGGTGAGAGCCTGGGCGTCAAAATGGATAGCCAGTCGGGCGCGCAGATCATCATCCACCGTTGGCGGCGTGACGCTGGCGGCTTCTGCGTATTCCAGCGCCAGCCGCTCTTCATCGCTGAACAGCGGGCTTTGCCGCCACTCTGCCACTGCCAGCAGTTTATCGGTACTGCCGGTACGCTCGGCGACTTTCATACTGGTGATGTCCACGCAAAATTCACACAGACACATTTGCGCAATGCGGGCGCTGACAAGCGATCGCACTACCGGATCGAGCGGTGAGCGTTTGCGCTCCAGCCAGCCGACGAACATCGACACCAGATAAAAGATAAACGGGATCCGCCCCCACCAGCGAATGGGGCTTAACACCTCACCGTAATGTCGACGATGCAACCACGCCTGCGGACGTAAAATCAACGGAATCTTGTTAAGCGGCGGTAAACCCATCAGGCATTCCTCTTCTGGCGTTCAAGCCATATTTTTTTCGCCACAAAAACCACCACGGTCAGAGCAAACAGAATAAACAGTCCGCTGACAAACCAGAAGGTACGGCCTGTTAACATACTGCCCGCCCAGGAATAAACAATCGTCGCCGGTAACTGACCAAGCCCGGTGGCGATAAAAAACGAGCGAAAACGTATTGAAGTCAAACCGGCAGCATAGCTGATTGGATCGAAAGGGACAAAAGGCAATAACCGACATACCAGGATGGTGTGTTTACCGTAGCGAGTGAAAAAGCCGTCCATACTGTCAAGCACGGTTTTACCTGTTAATTTTTCAACCACTTCGCGGCCCATCACTCTGGCGATAAAAAAGCATAGCACTGCACCCGCCATTGAACTGGTCCACGATAGCAAGGCACCCCAAAACGCGCCAAACAGTGACGCGTTGGCAAAGGTGACCAAAAACGCCGGAAGCGGCGCGGCAATGGCCTGCAAAATCATCAAAAAAAACGAGACAACTGCCGCCTGAGTGCCGTACGACTGAATAAACTGTTCTATACCCTGTTGGTCTACGGCAGCAAACGCCGCAATGCTGCGATTAATAAAATCATGGACGCCGGGAAACAGCGCCCATGCCAGCAGCGTAGTGAACAACAGGATGATGATGGCGGCACGGTAGTACCAGGTTTTACGCGATTGTATCTTCATCATCCTTTATCCAGGTTTTATTCGGCGATTTTAAAGGTAACAGATGCCAGCGTGTTATCTGGTGGGAGAATAGACGCATTGCCTTTGAATTTGACTTCACCACGTTTTTCCACCGCGCCATAAGTGTATGTTGCATTGCTGACGATACCGACCGGGCAGCTATCCAGACACACCAGGCAGCCCGTTTTCTTCTCCTCTGCGGCGGCTAAATTACCGCCAAAGCGCATGTCCAGTTTTTTACCGTTACTGTCGACAATCACTTCATCGAAGGAATACGCTTTTGCCGCTCCTTGCCAGTTGACCGAAATATCCAGTTTGCTGCCTGCGACGTGGGTAGTTTCTTTATTCTCCATGGTCATGTTTTCGCCCGGCGTACCACCGGCCTGTTTCAGGGCTTCATATAATGCTTTCGGGGAGGCATAGCCTATGAATAGCGATTTATGCCCGTTGGAGCCATCTTTAAACACAATGCCATGGCGAGTATCGTCAGTCAGAAAGCGACCATTAATTTGCACCGGCATAGTCACCGTATGGTTATTGACATCGACACGCAGCGGTTGGCTGTCCGAAAGCCCGTCGTATTCCACTTTTGCTGGCGCATTCTCTTTTTGATCGCAACCACTAAGCCCCGCAACGGCCAGTAAGCACAGTGCAGCAAGTCCTTTTTTCCATGACACTGAATAATGTTACAACATGGTTCTATCCTTCATTTTTGGGTTGAGTAAGTGGGCTGCGGTGCGAAGCAGACAGATCCACGTGTTTGTGTCGGGCGTAGAGTTTGGCGAGCTGGACGAGAATAAACAGCGCCAGGCCAGCGAGACAGAGTTGTAAAATAAAGCGCAGCGTAATGCCTTCATTGGCGAGATCGCTTGCCATCAGGGTATAAATAACAATACCGGGCAGGGTAGTCAGTGCTGAAATAAGGGTGTAAGGCCAGAAGGCGATAGTGGTTAATCCGTAAGCATAATTTTGAATATTGTAAGGAAACAGCGGGATTAAGCGGGTCAGAATAAGAAAATCAATACCGTTACGCGCAATGCCTTTTTCAATGGCCTGAAAGGTCTGGCTATGGCCAACGTATTTCAGCAGCAAATCACGCCCCAGCCAGCGCGCCAGCAGGAATGAGCACGAGGAGGCCAGCGTGGCGGCAATTAATGATAGTAGTGTCCCTAAGAGCGGACCAAAAACTATTCCTCCAGCGATCACCAGTATGCTCCCCGGTAACAGAAAGAGGGTGGCAATGATGAATAACAGAATATAGAGGCTATAACCGAACAATCCGCTCTGGCGAATGAGTGTCTGTATGTGGGGTAAATCGGTGAGCAGATCGAATAAACCGAAAGCGTGGATAGCGTAAATGACCAGCGCAAAAATAAAACAGGCAAAAAGAAATTTACGCTCAGCGTTCATCGTGGAGTTTCCTATATCAAACTTGATAATAGAGAAGTGGTCAGACAACTAAAAACGCAGTGACGGTATAACAAAGGACGGCAGGCAACAAATCATTACTGACTGTTTGTTGATTTTTCTCAAAGTTAATTCTCCTGACCCAGTTTGAGCCAGGAGAGCAGCTAAATTAGCGGTGGAAGGTCGCCCAGACGGGGGCGTGATCGGACGGTTTTTCCATGCTGCGGATTTCATAGTCGATGCCGGTTTCTACGCAACACTCGGCCAGTGGTTGGCTGGCGAGCAGCAGGTCGATACGCAGACCCCGGTTATCGTCAAAACCTTTTGAGCGGTAATCAAACCACGAAAAGCGATCTGTCGTTTGCGGATTCGCATGGCGGAAGGTATCCACCAGCCCCCAGCTCATCAGTCTCTCCATCCATTCGCGTTCTTCCGGCAGGAAAGAGCATTTACCGGTACGCAGCCAGCGCTTACGGTTCTCTTCGCCAATGCCGATATCCAGGTCGCCAGGACTAATATTCATATCGCCCATAATCAATACCGGATTATCACGTTTGAGTTCGGTTTCCAGATAGTTTTGCAGGTTCTGGTAAAACTGCGCCTTCGCGGGGAATTTTATCGGATGGTCGCGGCTTTCACCCTGCGGGAAGTAACCGTTGATCACCGTGACATTACCCAGCGGTGAGGGGATTTCTGCCATAATAATCCGCCGCTGTGCCTCTTCGCCGTCACCGGGAAAGCCGCGACGCACGGCAATCGGTGTCTCTTTGGTCAGCAGCGCCACGCCATAATGACCTTTCTGCCCATGATAAAACACGTTGTAGCCGAGCTTTGCCACCTCTTCGAGCGGAAACATATCGTCATGAACTTTTGTCTCCTGCAGGCCAATCACATCCGGCTGGTGCTTTTCGACGATGGCTTCAAGCTGGTGAGGTCTGGCGCGCAGGCCGTTGATATTAAAAGAGACAAATTTCATAGTCGCTGCCATTTATTCAGTTAAAGAGTGCGTGGATGGTAGCAGAATTTCGCTTTGCTTACTGCCTGTTGTTAAGTGATTTGATCGATGGTTGTTAATGATGTCAACGATGGCGCAAAAAATGCCCGTTTTTGGTGCGCGCCGCATCAGAATGGCGCAGTAATTTTCAGTAAATTTCGTCAATGATCACAATTCCAGAATTATATTTTACTTCTGCATAACATTGCGTTTTTAATTCTTTTTATTCACCCATATTGCAAACGTATTCACTTTATATGCACTTTAAATGCATATGGCTTGGTTATAACGCCTTGATTTCCAGTTAACCTCCTCCGTTTATGCACTTTTATCACTGGCTGGCACGAACCCTGCAATCTACATTTACAGCGCAAACATCACTCGCCGTTAACATGTAAATAACGATTTATTTACTTTAGAGGTCGCTATGTCTCAGCCAATTACGCGTGAAAATTTTGATGAATGGATGATACCTGTTTACGCTCCGGCGCCGTTTATACCGGTACGTGGCGAAGGTTCGCGCTTGTGGGATCAGCAGGGGAAAGAGTATATCGACTTCGCGGGTGGCATTGCGGTAAACGCATTGGGTCATGCACATCCGGAACTGCGCGAGGCGCTGAACGAACAGGCGAGTAAGTTCTGGCATACCGGCAACGGTTACACCAACGAGCCGGTACTGCGGCTGGCGAAAAAATTGATCAACGCCACTTTTGCCGATCGCGTGTTCTTTTGTAACTCCGGCGCGGAAGCCAACGAAGCGGCGCTAAAACTGGCGCGTAAATTCGCTCACGACCGCTACGGCAGCCATAAGAGCGGCATCGTGGCGTTCAAAAATGCATTTCACGGGCGCACGCTGTTTACCGTCAGTGCAGGCGGGCAGCCAGCCTATTCACAGGATTTTGCGCCACTGCCGCCGGATATTCGTCATGCCGCGTATAACGATATTAACTCTGCCAGTGCGCTGATTGACGACGCCACCTGCGCGGTGATTGTCGAACCCATGCAGGGGGAAGGTGGTGTGCTGCCAGCCAGCAACGCGTTTTTACAAGGTCTGCGTGAATTGTGTGACCGCCACAATGCATTACTGATTTTCGATGAGGTGCAAACCGGCGTCGGACGCACCGGTGAACTGTATGCCTATATGCACTACGGCGTGACGCCCGATCTGTTAACTACCGCCAAAGCGCTGGGCGGCGGTTTCCCGGTCGGGGCGCTGTTGGCAACCGAAGAGTGCGCCCGCGTGATGACTGTTGGCACCCACGGCACCACCTATGGCGGTAATCCGCTGGCCTCGGCGGTGGCAGGAAAAGTGCTGGATCTCATCAACACGCCAGAGATGCTTAACGGGGTTAAACAGCGTCACGACTGGTTTGTTGAGCGTCTTAATACCATTAATCACCGCTGCGGTTTGTTCAGTGAAATTCGCGGATTAGGTCTTTTGATTGGCTGTGTACTGAATGCCGATTACGCCGGGCAAGCGAAACAGATCTCTCAGGAGGCGGCGAAAGCGGGCGTAATGGTGCTGATTGCGGGTGGCAACGTGGTGCGTTTTGCGCCAGCGCTCAATGTCAGCGAAGAAGAGGTGACGACCGGACTGGATCGCTTTGCAGTTGCTTGCGAACACTTTGTTAGCCGAGGTTCATCATGATGGTCATCCGTCCCGTTGAGCGCACCGATGTCGCAGCGTTAATGCAGCTTGCCAGCAAAACGGGCGGCGGCCTGACGTCGCTTCCCGCCAATGAAGCCACGCTTTCAGCGCGTATCGAAAGGGCCATCAAAACCTGGCAGGGCGAACTGCCCAAGAGTGAGCAGGGTTATGTGTTTGTACTGGAAGATAGCGAGACAGGTACTGTGGCGGGAATTTGCGCCATAGAGGTAGCGGTTGGGCTGAACGAGCCCTGGTACAACTATCGCGTCGGCACGCTGGTTCACGCCTCAAAAGAGCTAAATGTCTATAACGCGTTGCCGACGTTATTTCTTAGTAACGATCACACCGGCAGCAGCGAGCTGTGCACGCTGTTTCTCGACCCGGACTGGCGCAAAGAGGGTAACGGTTATTTGCTGTCGAAATCACGCTTTATGTTTATGGCGGCCTTTCGCGACAAGTTTAACGACAAAGTGGTCGCTGAAATGCGCGGGGTGATTGACGAACACGGTTATTCACCGTTCTGGCAAAGCCTCGGTAAACGCTTCTTTTCGATGGATTTTAGCCGCGCCGATTTTCTTTGCGGCACCGGGCAAAAGGCGTTTATCGCTGAACTGATGCCGAAACATCCGATCTATACCCACTTTTTATCCCTGGAAGCGCAGAACGTCATCGGTCAGGTGCATCCACAAACCGTGCCCGCCCGCGCGGTGCTGGAAAAAGAGGGCTTTCGCTACCGCAACTATATCGACATCTTCGACGGTGGGCCGACGCTGGAGTGCGATATCGACCGTGTGCGCGCCATCCGCAAAAGTCGATTGGTGGAAGTGGCAGAAGGACAACCTGCGCAGGGCGATTTCCCGGCTTGCCTGGTCGCTAATGAAAATTATCACCATTTCCGCGTGGTGCTGGTACGTGCCGATCCGGCTACCCAACGTTTGATTTTAACCGCCGCACAACGGGATGCCCTCAAGTGCCACGCAGGGGATCGTGTTCGTCTGGTGCGCCTGTGCGCAGAGGAGAAAACAGCATGACTTTATGGATCAACGGTGACTGGGTGACGGGCCAGGGCGCATTGCGTGTGAAGCGTAATCCGGTATCGGGCGAGGTGTTATGGCAAGGCAATGATGCCGATGCCGCTCAGGTCGAGCAGGCTTGTCGTGCTGCTCGTGCGGCGTTTCCGCGTTGGGCGCGGCTCTCCTTTGGCGAGCGTCAAGAAATTGTTGAACGCTTTGCTGGATTGCTGGAAAGCAATAAAGCCGAATTAACCGCGATTATTGCCAGAGAAACGGGTAAGCCGCGCTGGGAAGCGGCAAGCGAAGTGACGGCGATGATCAATAAAATCGCGATATCAATTAAGGCGTATCACGTTCGTACCGGCGAGCAGCATAGTGACATGCCGGACGGCGCGGTAAGCCTGCGACATCGCCCGCACGGCGTGCTGGCGGTGTTTGGGCCTTACAATTTTCCCGGTCATCTGCCTAACGGGCATATCGTTCCGGCGCTTCTGGCGGGTAATACGCTAATCTTCAAACCCAGTGAACTGACACCGTGGAGCGGCGAAGCGGTAATGCGTTTATGGCAGCAGGCCGGTTTGCCGCCGGGTGTGCTGAATCTGGTCCAGGGCGGTCGCGAAACCGGTCAGGCGCTGAGTGCACTTGAGGATCTCGACGGTTTGCTGTTTACCGGTAGCGCCAATACTGGCTATCAACTGCATCGCCAACTTTCCGGTCAGCCGGAAAAAATCCTCGCCCTCGAAATGGGCGGTAATAACCCGCTGATTATTGATGACGTCGCGAATATCGATGCCGCCGTGCATCTGACTATCCAGTCGGCATTTGTCACTGCCGGACAACGCTGCACCTGCGCCCGCCGTTTATTGCTGAAAAACGGGACGCAGGGCGATGCGTTTCTTGCTCGTCTGGTTGCCGTCAGCCAGCGATTAACGCCGGGCAACTGGGACGACGAACCGCAGCCGTTTATTGGCGGGCTGATATCAGAGCAGGTCGCGCAGCAGGTGGTTACTGCCTGGCAGGAACTGGAAGCGATGGGCGGGCGAACTCTGCTTGCGCCCCGTTTGTTGCAAGCCACAACATCGCTGCTGACGCCGGGGATTATTGAAATGACGGGCGTTGCTGGCGTGCCGGATGAGGAGGTGTTCGGGCCGCTGTTGCGCGTCTGGCGTTATGACACCTTTGATGAGGCGATTAAGATGGCGAATAACACTCGCTTTGGCCTTTCTTGCGGGCTGGTTTCCCCCGAGCGAGAAAAGTTCGAGCAACTGTTACTGGAAGCGCGGGCGGGGATTGTTAACTGGAACAAACCGCTTACCGGAGCCGCCAGTACCGCGCCATTCGGTGGTATTGGCGCTTCCGGCAATCATCGCCCCAGCGCCTGGTATGCCGCAGATTATTGTGCCTGGCCGATGGCAAGCCTGGAGTCAGACTCGCTAACGTTGCCTGCGACACTTAACCCAGGGCTGGATTTTTCCGATGAGGTGGCGCGATGAACGCCTGGGAAGTCAATTTCGACGGGCTGGTGGGGCTGACGCACCATTACGCTGGTCTGTCGTTTGGTAATGAGGCCTCTACCCGCCACCGTTTTCAGGTATCGAATCCACAACTGGCGGCGAAGCAGGGCTTACTGAAAATGAAAGCCCTTGCTGATGCGGGATTTCCTCAGGCGGTGATCCCGCCGCATGAGCGTCCGTTTATTCCGGTTTTGCGTCAATTGGGGTTTAGTGGCAGCGATGAACAACTGCTGGAAAAGGTTGCACGTCAGGCACCGCACTGGCTTTCCCGCGTCAGTTCCGCTTCGCCAATGTGGGTAGCCAATGCGGCCACTGTCGCGCCATCCACCGATGCGCTGGATGGCAAAGTGCATTTCACGGTCGCCAACCTGAACAACAAATTTCATCGTTCGCTGGAAGCGCCCGTTACCGAATCGCTGTTAAAAGCGATTTTTAACGATAAAGAGAAATTTTGCGTCCATTCGGCGTTGCCGCAGGTGGCCTTGCTCGGTGACGAAGGGGCCGCGAATCATAATCGTCTCGGCGGTCATTACGGTGAACCGGGTATTCAGCTTTTTGTTTACGGACGAGAAGAAGGCAATGTTTCCCGACCTTCCCGCTATCCGGCGCGGCAGACCCGTGAAGCCAGCGAGGCGGTCGCAAGGCTGAATCAGGTGAATCCCCAACAGGTGATGTTCGCCCAGCAAAACCCGGACGTTATCGACCAGGGCGTTTTTCATAATGACGTGATTGCCGTGAGTAACCGCCAGGTGCTGTTTTGCCATCAACAGGCGTTCGCTTGCCAGGCACAGTTACTGGCAAACCTGCGTTCGCGGGTAAACGGTTTTATGGCGATAGAAGTTCCGGCGACTCAGGTTTCCGTGTCTGATGCGGTGTCTACATATCTGTTTAACAGCCAGTTACTTAGCCGCGCTGATGGTTCCATGATGTTGGTGCTGCCTCAGGAGTGTCGGGAACATGCTGGAGTATGGCGTTATCTCAATGAATTGCTTGCTGCCGATAACCCAATAAGCTCACTAAAAGTTTTTGATTTACGTGAAAGTATGGCGAATGGCGGCGGCCCGGCGTGCCTGCGGTTGCGCGTGGTGTTGACAGAAGAAGAACGCCAGGCGGTGAATCCGGCGGTGATGATGAACGATACCTTGTTTAATACACTCAATGACTGGGTGGATCGTTACTACCGCGATAGTCTTACTGCGGCAGATCTGGCCGACCCGCAATTGCTGCGCGAAGGGCGGGAAGCACTGGATGTATTGACCCAATTACTGAATCTTGGTTCGGTTTATCCGTTTCAGCGCGAGGGAGAGGGCAATGGATAATTTTCTTGCTCTGACCTTAACGGGTAAAAAACCGGTTATCACCGAACGAGAAATTAACGGCGTTCGCTGGCGGTGGCTGGGCGATGGCATGCTGGAACTGACGCCATTAACGCCTCCACAAGGTGCGCTGGTGATTTCGGCAGGAATACACGGTAATGAGACGGCACCGGTGGAGATGCTGGACGCGTTGCTTGGCGCTATATCTCACGGCGAGATCCCGTTACGCTGGCGGTTGCTGGTGATCCTCGGAAATCCTCCTGCGCTGAAGCAAGGGAAACGTTATTGCCATAGCGATATGAATCGCATGTTTGGCGGTCGTTGGCAGTTATTTGCTGAAAGCGAGGAAACCTGCCGGGCGCGCGAACTGGAACAGTACCTGGCAGATTTTTATGATCAGGGCAAAGAATCTGTGCGTTGGCATCTTGATCTGCATACCGCAATTCGTGGCTCCTTGCATCCGCAGTTCGGTGTATTACCACAATGCGATATTCCCTGGGACGAGAAATTTCTGACGTGGCTGGGGGCGGCGGGGCTGGAGGCACTGGTGTTCCATCAGGCGCCAGGAGGGACGTTTACCGATTTCAGCGCCAGACATTTTGGCGCGCTGGCCTGTACGCTGGAACTCGGCAAAGCGTTGCCTTTTGGACAAAACGATCTTCGCCAGTTTGCAGTAACTGCCAGCGCAATTGCTGCGCTGCTATCTGGTGAGAGGGGCGGTGTCGTGAGAACGCCGTCACTTCGTTATCGGGTGGTTTCGCAAATTACTCGCCACTCGCCGTCCTTCGAAATGCATATGGCAAGTGACACGCTTAATTTTATGCCGTTTAAGAAAGGAACGTTGCTGGCGCAGGACGGAGAGGAACGTTTTACCGTAACCCATGATGTGGAGTATGTGTTGTTCCCTAATCCGCTGGTAGCGTTGGGGTTACGTGCAGGGTTAATGCTTGAAAAAATAACCTAATACTTATCCTCAGAAATCACTCTGCGGGTATTTAGTTGCCTTCTTGTAAATTAATGCAGATTAATCCTGGTTATTTGCTTTATTTATCACCAGTCATCCGGTATAGTTCTTCATAATCTCCGCAAAATCATTGTGTTGTAATATTCTCCCATCACTCTTCATCAAATTTTCTTTTTTTCTCCATAATTGGCACAAAAGTGTTTTTTACACTTTCATTGTTTTACCATTGTTCTGGTTAATTGACGCTAAAGTCAGTAAAGTTAATCTCGTCAACACGGCACGCTACTTAAGAAAGCCGTAATAAATAACTGAAAGGAAGGAATAGAATATGCGTAAATTAACTGCCCTGTTTGTTGCCTCTACCCTGGCTCTGGGCGCGGCTAACCTGGCCCATGCCGCAGACACCACTACCGCAGCACCGACTGACGCGAAGCCGATGATGCACCATAAAGGCAAGTTCGGTCCGCATCAGGATATGATGTTCAAAGACCTGAACCTGACCGATGCGCAGAAACAGCAGATCCGCGAAATCATGAAAGGCCAGCGTGACCAGATGAAACGCCCTCCGCTGGAAGAACGCCGCGCAATGCATGACATCATTGCCAGCGATACCTTCGATAAAGCAAAAGCTGAAGCGCAGATCGCAAAAATGGAAGAACAGCGCAAAGCTAACATGCTGGCGCACATGGAAACCCAGAACAAGATTTATAACATCCTGACGCCGGAGCAGAAAAAGCAATTTAATGCCAATTTTGAGAAGCGTCTGACAGAACGTCCAGCGGCAAAAGGTAAAATGCCTGCAACGGCTGAATAATCTTTCAGCCAAAAAACTTAAGACCGCCGGTCTTGTCCACTACCTTGCAGTAATGCGGTGGACAGGATCGGCGGTTTTCTTTTCCGTTGTCAAACAGATGCAAAAAAGTCTGCTCGTCACTAACGTAAATCACCCGAGTTGCCGATACCCATCCACGGTTACCTGAACGATAACAATGAAAAGAACGGGCATGGAATACTTTGATATGCGCAAAATGTCGGTGAATCTGTGGCGAAACGCTGCCGATGAAACTTGCGAAATTTGCACGGTAAACTGCTGTTCAGTGAAATCAACGGGCTTGCTGGCCATTCGCCGGATCAAGTTCTGTAATTTCATAGTCACCGGAAAGCAGCGGCTTACAGAGTATTTTATAACCGTCGTGATCAAAACCGGCGGGTGTCCGAATTAACGTTGTCGCTTCTTCCAGCGAATTAACCGCCCCCAGCCACAGCCAGTTTTGAATAATATGATATTGAGTCATTTCCGGGTGCTGTTCTTTCAGTGCCACGGCACCTTGCCATGGCCAACACACCACCCGCAAACGCTCCAGAGACTGGCGCAAGCGCAGTGCATGTTCCTCATGGCTCTCTTTACCGCAACACGCCCCGGCGCAACGTTTTAACGCAGAACGAAAACAAGCACGCCCGCGGCTTAACGGTTCCAGTCCCAACAGACCATAACAAAGTTTTTGTTCATCAGCGATGGCCTGCAATGCATTGAATTTGCAAAGTTTTGTAGGCCAAATAAGGCGTTCACGCCGCGTCCGGCGTGAACAAAGCACTCTTTTTCGCACAAACCAATATGTGCAAATTATTACTTTTTCCAGAAATCATCAAAAACGGTAATTGGCGGGCGGCGTTTATGCTCGGTTTTCAGATACCAGTTCTCTATTGTTCTGGCGACCTGTTCAGGTACGTTTTTCCCTTCCAGATAGTCGTCGATATTGTCATAGGTCACGCCGAGCGCCACTTCATCTGGCAGAGAAGGGCGGTCATCTTCCAGATCGGCCGTTGGCGCTTTCTGATAAAGATGTTCCGGGCAACCTAATGCCGCCAGTAACTGTTTACCCTGTCGTTTGTTGAGACGATACAGCGGATTAATGTCCGTACCGCCGTCACCATATTTAGTGAAGAATCCGGTAATGGCTTCTGCTGCATGATCGGTGCCCACTACGACACCGCTGGTCATACCCGCAATGCTATATTGTGCTTTCATCCGTTCACGCGCTTTTTCATTGCCACGGACAAAATCGCTCAGTTCAATGCCCGCTTCCCGCAATGCCTGCTCGCTGGCGAGTACCGCGCCCTTGATATTGACGGTCAATACGCGATCCGGTTGAATAAAGGCAATGGCATCCTGGCAATCTTGTTCGTCGGCCTGAATACCATAGGGCAGACGGACGGCAATAAATTGCAGCGATTTGTTGTCGGTTTCCTGGCGCAGCTCATTAATCGCCATCTGACATAGCTTACCAGCAAGCGTGGAGTCCTGACCGCCGCTGATCCCGAGCACCAGTGATTTAATGAACGGATAAGTTTGCAGGTAGCTTTTCAGAAAATCGACGCTACGACGAATTTCCTCTTCAACATTAATCTGCGGTTTTGCGCCCAGCGCCTTTATTATTTGTTGTTGCAATGTCATTGAACCCCTCCAGACAAAAAAGACAAAACTTCCTTAAAGCTAACCCGTTGCTACTGAAACGACAAGCGACAGCAGGTTGAATGGTGGTTAAAACGTCATACAGGAATCCTCTGAAAGCGGAGCCGTTTCGTTCACGGGCTTGAAAAAGCACCCAATGTATTCCAGGCTTATCTAACACGCTGATAAACAAGAGGACGGAATATGAACAAGAATATGGCAGGAATTCTGAGTGCAGCGGCGGTATTAACCATGCTGGCGGGTTGTACGGCTTATGATCGTACCAAAGACCAGTTTGTACAGCCTGTGGTGAAAGACGTCAAAAAAGGCATGAGCCGGGCGCAGGTTGCACAAATTGCGGGTAAACCTTCGTCTGAAGCGAGCATGATCCATGCTCGTGGTACTTGCCAGACCTACATCCTGGGTCAACGTGATGGTAAAGCTGAAACCTACTTTGTCGCGTTAGATGATACCGGACATGTCATCAACTCCGGTTATCAGACCTGTGCCGAATACGACACAGATCCACAGGCTGCGAAGTAATCACCTCGCCTGAAAGCTTGAGTCACAACGGAAACCGGCCATTGCGCCGGTTTTTTTTGCCTGTGTTCTTAATTATCTTCGCGAATTATTTGCCCGAAATGTGAAGAGGGTCATAACCGCAGGTCAAAGAGAAACAATTTACTAAATCAAAGAAATACTATTGCTCAGATCTATACCGTATACTCCTTTCAGCCATCAAAAAAAGTCATGTTGGTTTCGCAAGTTACCCAGAGCATGGAAGCAGGTTAAGGCTTGCGGAGTGTCTGGCTGACAGATAATCGTCGATGAGGGCAGTTTTATGGAAAAGAAACACATTTATCTGTTTTGTTCTGCGGGCATGTCTACCTCTTTACTGGTATCAAAAATGCGCGCACAGGCAGAAAAATATGAAGTCCCGGTCATTATTGAGGCATTTCCGGAAACACTGGCCGGTGAAAAAGGTCAGAATGCTGATGTCGTGTTATTAGGGCCGCAGATTGCTTATATGTTGCCCGAAATCCAGCGTTTGTTACCCAACAAACCGGTTGAAGTAATTGACTCTCTGCTTTATGGCAAAGTCGATGGTTTAGGCGTGCTTAAGGCTGCGGTTGCAGCGATTAAAAAAGCCGCAGCAAATTAATTTATTTTAAATTTTCCCGTCAAAGAGTTATTTCATAAATCAATACCGCAATATTTAATTTGCGGTTTTTAAGGGTATTTTTCTATGAGTAATGTTATTGCATCGCTTGAAAAGGTACTCCTCCCTTTTGCAGTTAAAATAGGAAAGCAGCCACACGTTAATGCAATCAAAAATGGCTTTATTCGCTTAATGCCGTTAACCCTTGCGGGGGCCATGTTTGTATTAATTAACAACGTTTTTCTAAGCTTTGGGGAGGGGTCGTTTTTTTATTCCTTAGGTATTCGCCTCGATGCCTCAACCATTGAAACACTTAATGGTCTGAAAGGTATTGGTGGCAACGTATATAACGGAACATTAGGGATAATGTCTTTAATGGCTCCATTCTTTATCGGTATGGCGCTGGCCGAAGAGCGTAAAGTCGATGCGCTGGCGGCAGGATTGTTATCCGTTGCGGCATTTATGACTGTCACCCCTTATAGCGTCGGTGAAGCTTATGCCGTCGGCGCAAACTGGTTAGGTGGCGCGAATATCATCTCCGGGATTATTATTGGCCTGGTGGTGGCAGAAATGTTTACCTTTGTTGTGCGGCGCAATTGGGTGATTAAATTACCGGATAGCGTACCGACATCGGTCTCGCGTTCCTTTTCTGCATTAATTCCCGGTTTTATTATCCTTTCCGTGATGGGGATTACTGCCTGGGCGCTGAATACCTGGGGGACTAACTTCCACCAGATTATTATGGATACCATCTCAACCCCACTGGCATCGTTGGGTAGCGTGGTGGGCTGGGCCTATGTGATCTTTGTTCCACTGCTCTGGTTCTTCGGTATTCATGGCGCGCTGGCGCTGACCGCACTGGACAACGGCATTATGACGCCGTGGGCGCTAGAAAACATCGCGACCTATCAGCAATATGGCTCCGTCGAAGCGGCGCTGGCAGCTGGTAAGACCTTCCATATCTGGGCCAAGCCGATGCTTGACTCCTTTATTTTCCTCGGTGGCAGCGGTGCGACTTTAGGCCTGATCCTGGCTATCTTTATCGCTTCTCGCCGCGCTGATTATCGTCAGGTGGCAAAACTGGCGCTACCGTCCGGCATCTTTCAGATTAACGAACCGATTCTGTTTGGTCTGCCGATTATCATGAACCCGGTGATGTTTATCCCGTTTGTACTGGTACAACCGATTCTGGCGGCAATCACTCTGGCGGCGTACTACATGGGCATTATTCCACCGGTGACCAATATTGCACCGTGGACCATGCCAACCGGTCTGGGCGCCTTCTTTAACACTAACGGTAGCGTTGCCGCATTGCTGGTTGCACTCTTCAACCTTGGTATCGCCACGCTCATTTATCTGCCCTTTGTTGTGGTTGCTAACAAAGCACAAAACGCGATTGATAAAGAAGAGAGCGAAGAAGATATCGCTAACGCCCTGAAATTTTAATCGATGCCGGTACGGGTAATCGTGCCGGTAAGAAGAGAGAGGAACGATGTATGATGGAGCTCGATAATATTCCTGATACGCAAACGGAAGCCGAAGAACTGGAAGAAGTGGTGATGGGGCTTATCATTAACTCCGGACAAGCGCGCAGCCTGGCGTATGCGGCACTGAAACAGGCGAAGCAGGGCGATTTTGCCGCAGCAAAAGCCATGATGGATCAGTCACGGATGGCGTTGAATGAAGCGCATCTGGTACAGACGAAACTGATTGAAGGTGATGCGGGCGAAGGTAAGATGAAAGTGAGCCTGGTGCTGGTCCATGCTCAGGATCATTTAATGACGTCCATGCTTGCGCGTGAACTGATTACCGAATTAATTGAGCTTCATGAAAAACTGAAGGCATAAGGAGTCGATGATGCAGCCAGTGATTAACGCGCCGGAAATTGCCACTGCCCGAGAACAGCAGTTGTTTAATGGCAAAAACTTCCATGTGTTTATCTACAACAAAACTGAGAGTATCAGCGGACTGCATCAGCACGACTATTATGAATTTACGCTGGTATTAACCGGGCGTTATTTCCAGGAGATTAACGGTAAGCGTGTGTTGCTGGAACGGGGCGATTTTGTTTTTATTCCGTTAAATTCGCACCATCAAAGTTTTTATGAGTTTGGTGCCACGCGCATATTGAACGTTGGGATCAGTAAACGCTTTTTTGAACAGCATTACCTGCCGTTGTTGCCTTATTGCTTTGTCGCTTCGCAGGTATACCGGACCAATAACGCTTTTCTCACCTATGTGGAAACAGTGATTTCTTCATTGAATTTCAGTGAAACAGGGCTGGAAGAGTTTGTCGAGATGGTGACTTTTTATGTCATTAACCGTTTACGTCATTACCGCGAAGAACAGGTGGTTGATGATGTACCGCGGTGGCTGAAAAATACGGTAGAAAAGATGCATGATAAAGAGCAGTTTAGTGAGTCGGCGCTGGAAAATATGGTGACGTTGTCGGCTAAATCACAGGAGTATTTGACGCGAGCGACTCAACGATATTATGGCAAAACGCCAATGCAGATTATTAATGAAATCCGTATTAATTTTGCAAAAAAACAACTTGAAATGACCAACTACTCCGTGACGGATATTGCGTTTGAGGCCGGTTATAGTAGCCCGAGCTTGTTTATTAAAACATTTAAGAAATTAACGTCCTTTACACCTAAGAGCTATCGTAAGAAGTTGACTGAGTTTAATCAGTAAATCGTCATACCTGACAATTCACATATCAGTCCTGTCGCCGGATTATTTCTGGCCTTGGAACCGGATATGCCAGATATCAGTATTCTGTACTGAAGGGAGAAATTATGAGCCAGAAATTAAAAGTCGTCACTATTGGTGGCGGGAGTAGCTATACCCCAGAATTGCTGGAAGGATTTATTAAGCGTTACCACGAATTGCCGGTCAGTGAATTATGGCTGGTGGATGTCGAAGGTGGTAAAGCGAAACTGGATATTATTTTTGAACTCTGCCAACGGATGATTGATAACGCTGGCGTCCCGATGAAGCTTTATAAAACACTGGATCGCCGCGAGGCATTGAAAGATGCTGATTTCGTTACTACCCAACTACGCGTTGGCCAATTGCCAGCACGCGAACTGGACGAACGTATTCCGCTAAGTCATGGTTATCTGGGGCAGGAAACCAACGGCGCGGGTGGACTGTTTAAAGGCTTACGTACCATTCCGGTGATTTTTGACATCGTAAAAGATGTCGAAGAACTTTGTCCGAATGCATGGGTGATTAACTTCACTAACCCGGCAGGAATGGTCACTGAAGCCGTCTATCGTCATAGCGGATTTAAACGCTTTATCGGCGTGTGTAATATTCCGATTGGCATGAAGATGTTTATTCGCGATGTTCTGACGCTGAAAGATAGCGATAATTTATCTATCGATCTGTTTGGCCTCAACCACATGGTGTTCATTAAGGATGTGCTGGTCAATGGCAAGTCACGCTTTGCCGAATTGCTTGATGGTGTGGCATCCGGGCAGTTAAAAGCATCTGGCGTAAAAAATATTTTCGATCTGCCATTTAGCGAAGGTTTAATTCGTTCTCTGAATCTGTTGCCGTGTTCTTATTTGCTTTACTACTTCAAACAAAAAGAGATGCTGGCTATTGAAATGGGCGAATACTACAAAGGCGGCGCCCGTGCGCAGGTAGTACATAAAGTCGAGAAACAACTTTTTGAGCTGTATAAAAACCCGGAGTTGAAAGTTAAGCCGAAAGAACTGGAACAGCGCGGTGGGGCTTATTACTCTGATGCTGCGTGCGAAGTGATTAACGCTATCTACAACGACAAGCAAGCAGAACTTTACGTTAATATCCCGCATCATGGGCATATTGATAATATTCCGGCAGACTGGGCGGTAGAAATGACCTGTACGCTGGGGCGCGATGGCGCGACGCCACATCCGCGCATTACGCATTTCGATGATAAAGTGATGGGGCTGATTCACACCATCAAAGGCTTCGAGATTGCTGCCAGCAACGCCGCACTTAGTGGAGAATTTAACGATGTCTTACTGGCGCTAAACCTTAGTCCGTTGGTGCATTCCGATCGCGATGCTGAGCTGCTGGCACGCGAGATGATTCTGGCGCACGAGAAATGGCTGCCAAATTTTGCCGACTGTATCGCAGAGCTTAAAAAAGCACATTAACCGAGGCTGATAATGGAACGCTTACTGATTGTTAATGCCGATGATTTTGGCTTAAGCAAAGGTCAGAACTACGGCATTATCGAGGCCTGTCGCAATGGGATTGTCACGTCGACGACGGCGCTGGTGAATGCGCAGGCTATCGAGCATGCGGTGCAGTTGAGTCGTGATGAACCGAGTATGGCCATAGGGATGCACTTTGTCCTTACTATGGGCAAGCCACTGACTGCTGTGCCGGGGTTAACCCGCGAAGGTGTGCTGGGAAAATGGATCTGGCAGTTGGCAGAAGAAGATGCTTTACCGCTGGAAGAAATTACTCAGGAGCTCGCCAGTCAGTATTTGCGTTTCATTGCGCTATTTGGACGCAAACCCACGCATCTTGATAGCCATCATCATGTGCATATGTTTCCGCAGATTTTCCCGATTGTGGCGAAGTTTGCGGCTGAAAAGGGGATTGCGTTGCGCATCGACCGCCAGCCGCTATCTAATGATGGTGTTTTACCGGCTAATCTACGCAGTTCGCAGGGATTCAGTAGCGCGTTTTATGGTGAAGAGATTAGCGAGTCACTGTTTCTGCAAGTACTTGATGATTCCAGCCATCGAGGGGAGCGCTCGCTGGAAGTCATGTGCCATCCGGCGTTTGTCGATAATACGATTCGTCAGAGTGCTTACTGTTTTCCACGGTTAACGGAGCTGGAAGTGCTGACATCAGCATCGTTGAAGTATGCCATCGCCGAGCGTGGTTATCGTTTGGGGAGTTATCTGGATGTGTAGGTAAGGCTGTTTTGCCGGATGCGGCGTAAACGCCTTATCCGGCAAGCACTATATTGAAATTTCAAAGTATTATGAATATCCGGTAGGCCTGATAAGCGCAGAGCATCAGGCAAAGGTGGCGCAGTTGCGCCACCTATATTTATGCCGGAATTTTGTCAATCTTAGGAATGCGTGACCACACGCGGTGTGCTGCCATCAGCGTTAACAGTTCATCCATAAAACTACCGTCGGCGCTGTCAGCTTCCACAATCCCTTCTTCACCCTGGTCAGCGACCTTGATTGTTGCTTTAAACTTGCGCGCGTCTCCTGCCAGCGCAATCGGTTTAAGGTGTTTGTAGGCTTCCATCAGGTAGTAGTTGGCATCGCCGTTGTCAGCGATATCCGCGATATTGCCGCAAGGGACAATGACCGCATCGACCGTCAGCGAAGGCGCTCCGGCAAAGGTAGCAGCTATTGGCAGCACCGTACCGTCATTTGCAGTCACTTCACCCATTCGGGAATAGAGCAGTTTGGCATGAACGCCTTTGGCCTTCAGCGCCTTGAGAATGGCCAGAAGGTCTGCCGATCTCACCTCATCATTAAGCAAAATCGCTACCACGCGACCTTTCACATCACCGTCAGGAATGGTGTACAGACTTAAGGATGGCGCCTTTTTCAGACCGTTGATGTCCGGAGGCGGGGTGATATTCAGCTGGTTGTCAGTCAATTCGATGCCGAGATTTTTCGCCACCGCCTGGGCCAGAGTGAGATCAATATGCGCCAGCTGGTCAATAACGCGCTCACGAATATACGGACGGACGACTTTGCTTAACTCAAAGCTGAAACCTTCGACAATATGGCGCTGCTCGAATGGCGTCTGACTTAGCCAGAACAGACGCGGATGGGAATAATATTCGCCAAAGGATGGACTGCGCTCGCGAACTTTATTGCCTTCCACGCGCTCCGGGTATGATTCAAAACCGCCGCGTTTCGGCCCCGGCGGCGTTTCGCGCGGCCAGTTATCGTTAATCGAGTTCGGTTCGTAATTCGCCGGGTTAGTGTCGATTCCCATACGATGCATGCCGTCACGCTGGAAATTATGGTAAGGGCAGGTCGGGCGGTTAATCGGGATCTCATGGAAATTCGGCCCACCAAGACGACTGATTTGTGTATCGGTATAAGAGAACAAACGCCCCTGCAACAGCGGGTCGTTGGTGAAATCCAGCCCCGGCACGATATGCCCGGGATGGAAAGCCACCTGTTCGTTTTCGGCAAAGAAATTATCCTGGTTGCGATTGAGCACCATTTTACCGACGCGCTGAACGGGCACCAGTTCTTCCGGGATAAGTTTGGTTGGATCGAGAAGGTCGAAGTCGAACTTGAATTCGTCTTCTTCGGGGATTAACTGGAGGCCCAGTTCGTATTCCGGAAAATCGCCTGCTTCAATGGCTTCCCACAATTCTCGGCGGTGGAAGTCCGGGTCACGCCCGGTAAGTTTCTGCGCTTCATCCCAGACCAGCGAGGCTTTACCCGCCAGGGGTTTCCAGTGGAAACGTACGAACGTTGCTTTACCTTCAGCATTAATCAGGCGAAAGGTGTGAATACCGAAGCCTTCCATGGTGCGATAACTGCGCGGGATCCCGCGATCCGACATCGCCCATATCACGTTGTGCAGAGTTTCAGGTTGCAGAGAAACATAATCCCAGAAGGTATCGTGGGCGCTTTGCCCTTGTGGAATTGCCCAGTGCGGTTCTGGTTTTACCGCATGAACAAAATCGGGGAATTTATGCGCATCCTGGATAAAGAAGATGGGCGTGTTATTGCCAACAAGGTCAAAAATACCCTCTTCGGTATAGAACTTGGTGGCAAAACCACGGATATCACGCACGGTATCTGCCGACCCTGCGCCACCCTGAACGGTAGAGAACCTGACAAATACTGGGGTGATTTTGTTCGGGTCTGAGAGGAAATCCGCTTTGGTGATATTGCTTAAGCTTTTATACGGCTGGAAATAACCGTGAGCGGCTGATCCGCGTGCATGAACAATACGTTCCGGGATGCGCTCATGGTCAAAGTGAGTGATTTTCTCGCGCAGAATAAAATCTTCCAGCAGCGTTGGGCCACGGCTACCGGCACGCAGAGAATTTTGATCGTCGGCGATGCGCACGCCCTGATTAGTGGTCAGCGCATAATTTTCACTGCCTTTGCGTACGTCTTCCAGAGAATTAAGTTTTTCATTACGCGTATCAGGGGCTTTCTGGCTCCCTGGGGCGGTAGGTTGTGCGCCGGGCGGTGTGGGTTCAGCCGCTGGACGATGAGATCCATCCTCAGGTGCCAGTGAGTCCATCCCCGGTTTCGCTTCGCTGGAATCGTGTAGTGGTGACTGGTGCTGATGTGGGGTCTTTTCGTTATGCTGCGACATTGAACTCGTCTCCTTAATTTTTTACTGAAAGGGCCGCTGTTTTGGTCAAAAAACCCTCTAACTATAGACCACCAGCCAGATCCCGCTTCGGAGACTATTCTGGAAACCGTGTTATGAAATACACGCAAAGCAGGACGTACAGGGGTTAAATCGGCTAAACTACAGTTTTTCTGATTTTTAATATGTGTTTAGTGAAGCCAGTAATGAAGAAACCGCTCCGTCAGCAAAACCGCCAAATTATTAGCTATGTCCCACGCACGGAACCCGCGCCGCCAGAACATGCGATAAAGATGGATACGTTTCGTGATGTCTGGATGCTGCGTGGCAAATATGTTGCGTTTGTACTGATGGGAGAGTCATTTCTGCTCTCACCGGCGTTTACTGTACCTGAATCTGCCCAGCGTTGGGCAAATCAGATCCGTCAGGAAGGGGAAGTGGCTGAGTAAGAATTACGTACCTCCCTGTGTTGCCGGGAGTTACATGACCTGTATCACGTCTCTACATTCATTTAAACTACATGTAACAAAAAGCTGCCTTTGACGATCTATTTAAATATGAGTCGGTATGCATCGCCGCGATAGAACATTTAAAAAGTAAGGCAACGGCCCCTATACAAAACGGACCGTTGCCAGCATAAGAATTAACGGTGTGCCAGTTCGGCGTCGTCTTCGCTATCCAGAATGGCTTTATCGGTTTGCTTCAGCCACTGGCTGGTCAGCGTACCTGCGGTCATAGAGCCACTGACGTTTAGCGCAGTACGACCCATGTCGATAAGCGGTTCAACTGAGATTAACAGTGCCACCAGCGTTACAGGCAGGCCCATTGCAGGTAGCACAATCAGTGCAGCGAAAGTTGCACCGCCACCGACACCGGCAACGCCTGCAGAACTAACGGTAACAATACCGACCAGCGTTGCAATCCACATCGGGTCCAGCGGGTTAATGCCCACCGTAGGCGCAACCATCACCGCCAGCATTGCCGGATACAAACCGGCACAGCCGTTCTGACCTATGGTCGCACCGAAAGAGGCGGCGAAACTGGCGATGGATTCAGGAACCCCCAGACGATGCGTTTGTGCTTCAACATTCAGTGGGATAGACGCGGCGCTGGAACGACTGGTAAAGGCAAACGTCAATACTGGCCATACCTTACGGAAGTACTTCAGCGGGCTCACGCCATTAATACCCAGCAGGATGCCATGCACTGCAAACATAATCAGAAGACCGAGGTAGGACGCGACAACGAAACTTCCCAGTTTGATGATGTCTTGCAGGTTAGAACCCGCAACCACTTTGGTCATCAGCGCCAGAACGCCGTAAGGGGTCAGTTGCATGACCAGGCGAACCAGTTTCATCACCCAGCTTTGCAGGGTATCGATAGCAGTTAAGACGCATTCTCCTTTCGGGGCATCATCTTTCAGCAATTTCAGCGCAGCTACGCCCAGGAATGCGGCAAAAATTACCACGCTGATAATTGACGTCGGATTGGCTCCGGTCAGATCGGCAAACGGGTTTTTCGGGATAAAAGACAAGATCAGCTGCGGAACGCTCAGGTCAGAGACTTTACCAACATAGTTACTTTCGATGGCGTTCAGGCGTGCAGTTTCTGCCCCTCCCTGAACCAGACCTTCAGCCGTCAAACCAAACAGGTTGGTGACCAGCACACCGACCAGCGCCGCAATCAGCGTGGTAAACAGCAGCGTACCGATGGTCAGAAAACTGATTTTGCCTAACTGAGATGCGTTATGCAGACGGGCAACCGCGCTCAGAATAGAGGCAAAGACTAACGGCATAACGATCATTTGCAGCAGTTGAACATAGCCGTTACCAACAATGTTAAACCACTGTACAGAATCTTTAAGTACCTGGCTGTCAGAACCATAAATGGTATGCAGGGCAAGGCCAAAAACCACACCCATTACCAGCCCCACCAGCACTTTTTTCGCCAGACTCCACTGTTTGTGGCGGGTCTGAGCCAGCGCCCACAGCAGTACAACGAACACCACGATGTTCGCAATTAATGGAAAGTTCATCCCCGTTCTCCTGATCTTATTATTTCTATTACTGTGTAGAAGTCATAGTGTTGGCGCAAGATTAACAGAACTGTGAGCTGGCTCTTATATTCAAATGGAATTGCTTATTCCAGAAAGGTGATTTTTGCCTTTTTAGTATTCAACCTGATGCTTAATAAGCCGATGAAACTGGATCTGCAAGGTATGGATCATTTGCGATGACCAACGAACAGCGCTGTTTTCGGGTAATGAATGAGGCATCCATACCGACCAGACAAATAATGCCATGCAGATAAAACGTTCCAGTTGGTTGCCCTTTTGGGGAACCAGGATCGGCAAGCGGAAACGCCAGCGGCATGGCCAGAGTAGGGGAACACCTGCGGGTGTCAGCATATCGGCAAGTATGTGGCTCAAATAACCCAGCACCATTCCTTGTAGCGCATCAGCTGGAATGAACCAGCTTTCAGGGACCTTAAGGTAAAAGGTTGCCAGTAACGCAAATACCGCCAGCAGACTGTGGGTAAAACCACGATGCCCAAAAGCGCGGGCGATCGGTTTTGATATCCACTTTAACCGCTGCCCAAGAAATGACTTTGGGTGATCGATGTCCGGTAACAAACACGTCAGGATTGCGGAAGGGACAATATGCCACCAGTCACCCTGTGCCAGCACGGGCGTCAGCTCGGCATTTTTGGCAAATACCGCACAAGCAATAGAAAAGAGAAGGTGACCTTCCGCCGTCATGATAAAACTCACTAAACTGTCGATACGTACAGTATAGGGTTTTTATACAGTGCACGGAAGTGGTGACGGTGTAACTCTTTATCTTAAATTGACGATTAATTCGCCAGTTGAGTGCGAATTCAGATAAATAGCCAGAGGCAGCGTGATCACTGCCCCTGATCATTAACCGAGGAGGTCTTTTGCGGTGAGTTCCGTCAGCGATGAAAGTTTGACGTTTGCTAACACAAAACGTGGATCACTTTGCGCTTCCGGTGCAGGAACGACGATGGAACGCATGCGGGCCGCTTTAGAGGCGATCATGCCATTTACTGAATCTTCCAGCGCCACGCAGGCCAGTGGGTCAACGCCCAGTTTTGCTGCGCAGTCGAGATATACTTGCGGATGCGGCTTGCTGTAAGGCAGTTTTTCAGCCGAGACGAGGGCATCGAAACTGTCACGTAAATCAAACATGGTCAACACTTTTTCCAGCATATGCAGCGGTGACGCGGAGGCCAGTCCCACCAATAAACCTTGTTCTTTGCATAACGCAACGGCTTCACGCACGCCTGGCAATAATGGACGTGTCTCTTCAACCAGTGAAATGGCACGAGCAATAACCCGTTCTACTACTTCCTGACGGCTTGGCCCATTCCAGGGTTGCCGGGCGTACCAAAGATCGACCACCATATCGATGCGTAAACCTAAGGTGTCCGGTAGCTCGTTACGACGGGAGATATCTACCCCCAGGCTTGCCATCACATCCAGTTCGGCCCGATCCCATAAAGGCTCTGAGTCGATAAGTAATCCATCCATATCAAAAATTGCAGCAAGAATCTGACTCGGGGTTGACATTACAACCTCTCCTTTAGAGCATTATGGGTAAGGTATTAAACCGTGCTTATGATTAAGCGCCTATCATATCGCCTTTAAAGAATGGGCGAAAACAGATATCTACAGGTAAACTAAGTGAAACGACGCGTCTTAATCAAGGAGAACTCATGACGTATCAACAAGCTGGACGCATTGCTGTCTTGAAAAGGATTTTGGGTTGGGTGGTTTTTATACCTGCATTGATCTCTACATTGATTTCTTTGCTGAAATTTATGAATACCCGGCAGGAAAACCAGGAAGGCATTAATGCGGTCATGCTCGACTTTACGCATGTCATGATCGATATGATGCAGGTGAATACGCCTTTTTTGAATCTGTTCTGGTATAACTCCCCGACGCCCAATTTTAATGGTGGCGTGAACGTTATGTTCTGGGTGATTTTTATCCTGATTTTTGTCGGACTGGCGTTGCAGGATTCCGGCGCCCGGATGAGTCGCCAGGCACGTTTCTTGCGGGAAGGTGTTGAAGATCAACTCATTCTGGAAAAAGCCAAAGGAGAAGAGGGGCTAACGCGTGAACAAATTGAGTCACGAATTGTTGTTCCGCACCATACTATTTTCCTGCAGTTTTTCTCGCTATATATCCTGCCGGTTATTTGTATTGCTGCGGGTTATGTATTCTTTTCTCTGCTTGGGTTTATTTAATCTAAAGGCCGCACTGGGCGGCCATTATCCTCAATCCATATCATGCGGCTAATAATCTATCCAGTGACTGCTGAGCAATAACCAAATGCTGACCGCCAAATAACCTTGCACGATTTAACAGCGTATAGAGTTGGTAAACGGGTTGACGTTCAAGGAAATCGGCAGGTAGCGGGGATACTGACTGATAGCCGTCATAGATTTGTGGCGGCTGTTCAGTATGCAGCGGTAGCATCGCCAGATCGCACTCTCGGTCACCCCAGTAACAGGCCGGGTCGAAAATGTACGGGCCATCCGGGCCCAGCGCACAGTTACCGGACCATAAATCGCCGTGTAACAGAGAAGGCTGCGGTTGATGCGAGGCCAGACGCTGCTGAATATGCTCGACGATGGCGTCGATATTGCCGAAAGCGATCCCTTTTTCTGCCGCCAGTTCCAGCTGCCAGCCAATCCGTTGTTCAGCAAAAAACGTTGACCAGCGACGTTGCCAGGTGTTGGGCTGTGGCGTTGTGGAGAGCGCGTTATCGAAATCGAGGCCAAATTGTGGTTGGTCGCTCCATTGGTGTAAACGCGCAATTTGCTGACCAAGAATAAATGCGCTATGCGCATCCAGCGGGCGAGGTGGGAGATAATCCATTACCAGAAAACTGTAGTCACGGTCAGCGCCAACCGCCCAAACCTTAGGTATGGTAACGGTTTTACTACGCGACAGTAACTCCAGTTGGTCGGCTTCGGCGGTAAAACCGGGAAGCAGTTCCCTCTCATCACATTTGACGAAAAAGTCACGTCCTGCATAGCGCAAATGCCATGCGGCATGGACTTCTCCGCCAGGCAGTTCATTACGCAGTTCGATTTCGCCTTCACCTAACTGCTCGCTCAAAAGACGACTGATTGCCTGCCACATGATGTCTCTCCCATGTTGTCTGCCAGATCATAAGGTTAGCGCAAGAATGCGGTGTAAAAACACGAGCTAACGCACACCACAGACTGATTATTGCCCAAAAACCATTTATTTTCTGTTGTTATTCCATTCCTCCCAGGTCGTGATGGTGATTTCAGGATCTTTGCCGGTTGCACTTTGGGCAAGCCCTGAAACCAGTTCTCTAATTTCTTCTTCACTTTGGGTACTGATAAGTCCAAAAGTGTTAGTTCCCAGCTCATGGATATTTCCGTCGTCATCCGTCATGGTGAGCAAAAAACCGTCGCGAGTCAGATAATTATTCAACTCGTTAATTTCAGTCAACGTATCCTCATGCAACATGACGGTTATGACATAACGGACAAGAGCGCCATTGGCCATAGTTAGCCCCTTTGTTATTACATGACTTTTGAGCATAGTCGGAGAAACGCGTTGCCGACGGGTTCGTGGTGATTCCCCCAATGCAGGGGGAATGTTTCTGTTAACGGGAAAGGTAAACGTAAATTTTTTGCGTATCGTCATGGGAGCACAGGCGTGTGCCCTGATTGAGTGTGGCGGCACTCCCCGCAGCTACGCCAAAACGGACCATCTCTTCAAGCGATGCATTTTCTGCCAGTTTCAGTGTCATCGCGCCGACCATGCTGTCGCCTGCACCAACAGTACTCTGGCTTTTCAGCGGTGGTGGCACGACCTGAATGCAGTTTTCACTATCAACGCCCAGCGCCCCTTGTGGACCCAGGGATACGACAACCCGTTTGGCCTTGCCGCTATTAACGATTTCCTGCGCGGCTTGGCGGACATCGTCTGGCTGGGTAAGTTCGCGATTCACCAGCGCACTGAGTTCTTTTTGGTTAGGCTTAACCAACTCGATGTTACCAATCGCCAGTGCTGCACTTAACGCTTCGCCAGAACTGTCGATGATGCAGCGGATCCCTTGTTTTTGCGCAGCGGAAATCAGTTGGGTTAATTTTTCCAGCTTCACACCTGGCGGCAAGCTTCCGCTTATGACCAGGATGGCCCCAGATTCAATTTCCAGAACTTGCTCTTCAAGCTGGCGAAACTCATCTTCACTTAGTGTTGCGCCTGGCATAACAAAACGATACTGCTCGCCGCTTGCTTCCACATGTACGTGCAAATTCTGCCGGGTCCAGTCTTTGGCTTCTACAGTAGCGACGGGGACATTTTCATCTGCCAACAGTGAAACCAGATGTTCGCCGGTCGCGCCACCCGCCGGGAAGATTGCTGTGGCACTGCCTCCAAGATGGGCAATGGCGCGGGCGACGTTGATGCCGCCGCCCCCGGGTTCGAATACCGGTGCGGTACAGCGCAGTTTTCCTTCGGGATAAATTTGTGGGGTAATTGTTGCGCTATCGAGAGAGGGCGCAAGTGTCAACGTATAGATACGTACCATCATTTCCTCCTATAGGCTGATTTCAGTCTGGCACCGAATCAGCGGAAAGTGAAGAAATTAACAATATGATTTATTGGCGCTTTATTTAAAATTTTGCAGATAAAGATATATAAATAAAAATCTGTTTTCGGTACATGCTTATTCAAAAAATGAAATAAGAATTCATTGCTAAGTTATTCGCGCCTTTTTATAATTCGTTACCTTTCCTGGGACGCTAATCCTTGATCCTTAAGAAAGTTTCCGGGGCCGCGATGGTCTCTTTTTTTGTTGTACGGACTCTTGATAAATGAAGCTTTTGAAGACAGTTCCTGCCATCGTTATGTTGGCGGGGGGCATGTTTGCGTCACTGAATGCAACTGCCGATGATTCCGTTTTTACTGTCATGGACGATCCTGCCAGCGCTAAAAAACCTTTCGAAGGTAATCTGAACGCAGGATATCTTGCACAATCAGGCAATACGAAAAGCTCCTCACTTACGGCTGACACTACCATGACCTGGTATGGACAAACCACCGCCTGGTCGCTGTGGGGGAATGCCAGTAATACCTCTTCTAATGATGAGCGTTCTTCAGAAAAATATGCGGCGGGCGTAGCCGTTTTAATTTAACTGATTATGATTATTTTTTTGGTCAGGCAAGTTGGCTGACAGACCGCTACAACGGCTATCGAGAGCGCGATGTGTTGACCGCAGGTTATGGTCGTCAGTTTTTGAATGGCCCGGTACACAGTTTCCGCTTTGAATTCGGCCCAGGGGTGCGTTACGACAAATATACCGACAATGCCAGTGAAACCCAGCCGCTGGGTTATGCATCCGGAGCTTATGCATGGCAGTTAACTGACAATGCTAAATTTACGCAGGGTGTTTCCGTCTTTGGCGCGGAGGATACAACGCTGAACTCCGAAAGCGCATTAAATGTTGCTATTAATGAACATTTTGGGCTGAAGGTGGCTTATAACGTCACATGGAACTCTGAACCTCCGGAGTCCGCACCGGAACATACCGATCGTCGGACAACCTTATCGCTGGGCTACAGCATGTAAAATTATCTGCCGGACCGTGTCATGCGGTCTGGCTGTACTCATTTGTCACTGCTCAACCCCAAATCATTGCCGCCCAACGTAGCAACAACATAGCGCCACAGATTGCCAGTAGCACCACCACCATTTTCCAGTGTTTTTTATCAAAGCGTTTAGTCGGCATGCCTGTGTCCTGCGTATCTCTTGTACGTGATATCGGAGTGTAACAAATGGGACAGGCATCAGGGGATTATTTGTTATAACCGTAGTTAGGATAGCGTTGAATACCTGGACAGTATTCCGGTATTTTATGAGTGAAATAAAGGTACTTATCAACTTAAATATCATATAAATACGTCTGTAGTTCATCTATAGCAGCGTAATATGTTTCTTCCGTTTTATAATAATTATGGTGAATAGCTGGTGTTGTCTAAGAGAATTTTTTTTGCAAAACGACAGAAGAAAATATCTAAAGCGAAGCCAAAATCCTTACATCATTGCGATATGACCACTTTGTTATTAATCTCATGATCGTTAAAATACCACCGCGCAAATAGCGCAACGAACTTTTCTGGATTCAGTTTACGCTGCTGTAAATCCACCCGCAGTAATCCCTTCAGACACTCAGCGATGTTGTCAGTTGTTCTTAACGCGTTTTGCAGGCGTACTCACCACAAACGAATTGCGAATCTAATCAATGTGAAACGGAAAGGTACAATCTCCCTTTTTTTAGTGTTAACATCGCTCAACCGGGTGGAAGGTGAGAGGTTAATGTCTTTCATTTGTGTACCTGATTGCGAACCAATTTAGCATTTGTTGGCTAGATGGTTTCGCAATGAACTGTTAATAAACAAATTTTTCTTTGTATGTGATCTTTCGTGTGGGTCACCACTGCAAATAAGGATATAAAATGCCTGTTATAACTCTTCCTGATGGCAGCCAACGCCATTATGACCACGCTGTAAGCCCCATGGATGTTGCGCTGGACATTGGTCCAGGTCTGGCGAAAGCCTGTATCGCAGGGCGCGTTAATGGCGAACTGGTTGATGCTTGCGATCTGATTGAAAACGACGCACAACTGTCGATCATTACCGCCAAAGACGAAGAAGGTCTGGAGATCATTCGTCACTCCTGTGCGCACCTGTTAGGGCACGCGATTAAGCAACTTTGGCCGCATACCAAAATGGCAATCGGCCCGGTTATTGACAACGGTTTCTATTACGACGTTGATCTTGACCGCACGTTAACCCAGGAAGATGTCGAAGCACTCGAGAAGCGGATGCATGAGCTTGCTGAGAAAAACTACGACGTCATTAAGAAGAAAGTCAACTGGCACGAAGCGCGTGAAACTTTCGCCAACCGTGGGGAGAGCTACAAAGTCTCCATTCTTGACGAAAACATCGCTCATGATGACAAGCCAGGTCTGTACTTCCATGAAGAATATGTCGATATGTGCCGTGGTCCGCACGTACCGAACATGCGTTTCTGCCATCATTTCAAATTGATGAAAACGGCAGGGGCTTACTGGCGCGGCGACAGCAACAACAAGATGTTGCAACGTATTTACGGTACAGCGTGGGCAGACAAAAAAGCGCTTAACGCTTATCTGCAGCGCCTGGAAGAAGCCGCGAAACGCGACCACCGTAAAATCGGTAAACAGCTCGACCTGTACCATATGCAGGAAGAAGCACCGGGTATGGTATTCTGGCACAACGATGGCTGGACCATCTTCCGTGAACTGGAAGTGTTTGTTCGTTCTAAACTGAAAGAGTACCAGTATCAGGAAGTTAAAGGTCCGTTCATGATGGACCGTGTCCTGTGGGAAAAAACCGGTCACTGGGACAACTACAAAGATGCAATGTTCACCACGTCTTCTGAGAACCGTGAATACTGCATTAAGCCAATGAACTGCCCGGGTCACGTACAGATTTTTAACCAGGGGCTGAAGTCTTATCGCGATCTGCCGCTGCGTATGGCCGAGTTTGGTAGCTGCCACCGTAACGAGCCGTCAGGTTCGCTGCATGGCCTGATGCGCGTGCGTGGTTTTACCCAGGATGATGCGCATATCTTCTGTACTGAAGAACAAATTCGCGATGAAGTTAACGGATGTATCCGTTTAGTCTATGATATGTACAGCACTTTTGGCTTCGAGAAGATCGTCGTCAAACTCTCCACTCGTCCTGAAAAACGTATTGGCAGCGACGAAATGTGGGACCGTGCTGAGGCGGACCTGGCGGTTGCACTGGAAGAAAACAACATCCCGTTTGAGTATCAACTGGGGGAAGGCGCTTTCTACGGTCCGAAAATTGAATTTACCCTGTATGACTGCCTCGATCGTGCATGGCAGTGCGGTACAGTACAGCTTGACTTCTCCTTGCCGTCTCGTCTGAGCGCCTCTTATGTGGGCGAAGACAACGAGCGTAAGATACCGGTAATGATTCACCGCGCAATTCTGGGGTCGATGGAACGTTTCATCGGTATCCTGACCGAAGAATTCGCTGGTTTCTTCCCGACCTGGCTTGCGCCGGTTCAGGTTGTTATCATGAATATTACCGATTCACAGTCTGAATACGTTAACGAATTGACGCAAAAACTATCAAATGCGGGCATTCGTGTTAAAGCAGACTTGAGAAATGAGAAGATTGGCTTTAAAATCCGCGAGCACACTTTACGTCGTGTCCCATATATGCTGGTCTGTGGTGATAAAGAGGTGGAATCTGGCAAAGTTGCCGTTCGTACCCGCCGTGGTAAAGACCTGGGAAGCATGGACGTAAATGAAGTGATCGAGAAGCTGCAACAAGAGATTCGCAGCCGCAGTCTTAAACAATTGGAGGAATAAGGTATTAAAGGCGGAAAACGAGTTCAAACGGCGCGCCCTAACCGTATCAATGGCGAAATTCGCGCCCAGGAAGTTCGCTTAACAGGTCTGGAAGGCGAGCAGCTTGGTATTGTGAGTCTGAGAGAAGCTCTGGAGAAAGCAGAAGAAGCCGGAGTAGACTTAGTCGAGATCAGCCCTAACGCCGAGCCGCCGGTTTGTCGTATAATGGATTACGGCAAATTCCTCTATGAAAAGAGCAAGTCTTCTAAGGAACAGAAGAAAAAGCAAAAAGTTATCCAGGTTAAGGAAATTAAATTCCGTCCTGGTACAGATGAAGGCGACTATCAGGTAAAACTCCGCAGCCTGATTCGCTTTCTCGAAGAGGGTGATAAAGCCAAGATCACACTGCGTTTCCGTGGTCGTGAGATGGCGCACCAGCAAATCGGTATGGAAGTGCTTAATCGCGTGAAAGACGATTTGCAAGAGCTGGCAGTGGTCGAATCCTTCCCAACGAAGATCGAAGGCCGCCAGATGATCATGGTGCTCGCTCCTAAGAAGAAACAGTAAGGCCATCAAGCAATCATTCCTGTGGGCTTCGGCTCACAGGGTGATTCGCCTTTGTTTCGTTTATCAACAATGCGAAGTGGAAGTTATTAAAATGCCAAAAATTAAGACCGTACGCGGTGCTGCTAAGCGCTTCAAAAAAACCGGTAAAGGTGGTTTTAAGCACAAGCACGCTAACCTGCGTCACATTCTGACCAAAAAAGCGACTAAACGTAAACGTCACCTGCGTCCGAAAGCCATGGTTTCCAAAGGCGATCTGGGCCTGGTAATCGCGTGCCTGCCGTACGCATAAGCCGTTAACGTTTTTCAACTTTTTAATTAGAATATAGATACAGGAGAGCACATATGGCTCGCGTAAAACGTGGTGTTATTGCACGCGCACGTCACAAGAAAATTTTGAAACAAGCTAAAGGCTACTACGGTGCGCGTTCTCGCGTATACCGCGTTGCCTTCCAGGCTGTTATCAAAGCTGGTCAGTATGCTTACCGTGACCGTCGTCAACGTAAGCGTCAGTTCCGTCAACTGTGGATTGCGCGTATCAACGCAGCAGCACGTCAGAACGGTATTTCTTACAGCAAATTCATCAATGGCCTGAAAAAAGCCTCTGTTGAAATTGACCGTAAGATCCTGGCTGATATCGCAGTATTCGACAAAGTAGCGTTCACCGCTCTGGTTGAAAAAGCGAAAGCAGCTCTGGCATAAGCCAGTTGAAAGAGGGAGCTAGTCTCCCTCTTTTCGTTTCAACGCTATCAAAACATTGACTTTTATCGCCGTAGCCCTTTCAATAAAGGTCTTTTAAAGAGTACCAAAAGGTAACGCAAGCAATGAATGCTGCTATTTTCCGCTTCTTTTTTTACTTTAGCACCTGACTCCAGGAGGCAAGCGCGTGAGAAGAGAAACGGAAAACAGCGCCTGAAAGCCTCCCAGTGGAGGCTTTTTTTGTATGCGCGTTTTGAAAAATAAAAAGCCTGTCTCATCAGGCGTAATTGTCGCAGCCAGTCTGGACACGGCCAGCGCGGAGAAACCGGGGCGTACTTAAGTACGTGAGGATTTCGAGCACTGCCCGGGACCAAAATGGCAAGTAAAATAGCCTGATGGGATAGGCTCTAAGTCCAACGAACCAGTGTCACCACTGACACAATGAGGAAAACCATGTCACATCTCGCAGAACTGGTTGCCAGTGCGAAGGCGGCCATTAGCCAGGCGTCAGATGTTGCCGCGTTAGATAATGTGCGCGTCGAATATTTGGGTAAAAAAGGGCACTTAACCCTTCAGATGACGACCCTGCGTGAACTGCCGCCAGAAGAGCGTCCGGCAGCGGGTGCGGTTATCAACGAAGCAAAAGAGCAAGTGCAGCAGGCGCTGAATGCGCGTAAGGCTGAACTGGAAAGCGCGGCGCTGAATGCGCGTCTGGCGGCGGAAACTATTGATATCTCCCTGCCTGGTCGTCGCATTGAAAACGGCGGTCTGCATCCGGTTACCCGTACCATCGACCGTATCGAAAGTTTCTTCGGTGAGCTTGGCTTTACCGTGGCAACCGGGCCGGAGATCGAAGACGATTATCATAACTTCGATGCTCTGAATATTCCTGGTCACCACCCGGCGCGCGCTGACCACGACACTTTCTGGTTTGACGCTACCCGCCTGCTACGTACTCAGACCTCTGGCGTACAGATCCGCACCATGAAAGCCCAGCAGCCACCGATTCGTATTATCGCGCCAGGCCGCGTTTATCGTAACGACTACGACCAGACTCACACGCCGATGTTCCATCAGATGGAAGGTCTGATTGTTGATACCAACATTAGCTTTACCAACCTGAAAGGCACGCTGCACGACTTCCTGCGTAATTTCTTTGAGGAAGATTTGCAGATCCGCTTCCGTCCTTCCTACTTCCCGTTCACTGAACCTTCTGCAGAAGTAGATGTCATGGGTAAAAACGGTAAATGGCTGGAAGTGCTGGGCTGCGGGATGGTGCATCCGAACGTGCTGCGTAATGTTGGCATCGATCCGGAAGTTTACTCTGGTTTTGCCTTCGGTATGGGGATGGAGCGCCTGACTATGTTGCGTTACGGCGTCACTGACCTGCGTTCATTCTTCGAAAACGATCTGCGTTTCCTCAAACAGTTTAAATAAGGCAGGAATAGATTATGAAATTCAGTGAACTGTGGTTACGCGAGTGGGTGAATCCGGCGATTGATAGCGATGCGCTGGCAAATCAAATTACCATGGCTGGCCTGGAAGTAGACGGTGTAGAACCGGTTGCCGGTAGCTTCCACGGCGTGGTTGTTGGTGAAGTGGTTGAGTGTGCGCAGCATCCGAACGCTGACAAACTGCGTGTAACAAAAGTCAATGTCGGCGGCGATCGCCTGCTGGACATCGTCTGCGGTGCGCCAAACTGCCGTCAGGGCCTGCGTGTGGCAGTTGCGACCATTGGTGCTGTACTGCCGGGCGATTTCAAAATTAAAGCAGCTAAACTGCGTGGTGAACCGTCAGAAGGGATGTTGTGTTCCTTCTCTGAACTGGGGATTTCAGACGATCACAGCGGCATTATCGAACTGCCTGCGGATGCGCCAATTGGCACCGACATTCGTGAATACCTGAAACTCGATGACAACACTATCGAAATCAGCGTAACGCCAAACCGTGCCGATTGCTTAGGTATCATTGGTGTTGCGCGTGACGTTGCCGTACTGAACCAGCTGCCGCTGGTTGAACCGGAAATCGTTCCGGTTGGTGCGACCATCAACGACACGCTGCCGATTGCAGTCGAAGCGCCGGAAGCCTGCCCACGTTATCTTGGCCGTGTGGTAAAAGGCATTAACGTTAAAGCGCCAACCCCGCTGTGGATGAAAGAAAAACTGCGTCGCTGCGGGATCCGTTCTATCGATGCGGTCGTTGACGTCACCAACTATGTGTTGCTCGAACTGGGCCAGCCGATGCACGCTTTCGATAAAGATCGCATTGAAGGCGGCATTGTGGTGCGAATGGCGAAAGAGGGTGAAACGCTGGTGCTGCTCGACGGTACTGAAGCGAAGCTGAATGCTGACACCCTGGTCATTGCCGACCACAACAAGGCGCTGGCGATGGGGGGGATCTTTGGTGGCGAACACTCTGGCGTGAATGATGAAACGCAAAACGTCCTGCTGGAATGCGCTTTCTTTAGCCCGCTGTCTATCACCGGTCGTGCTCGTCGTCATGGCCTGCATACTGATGCGTCTCACCGTTATGAGCGTGGCGTTGATCCGGCACTGCAGTACAAAGCGATGGAACGTGCGACCCGTCTGCTGATCGACATCTGCGGCGGTGAAGCGGGTCCGGTTATCGATATCACTAACGAAGCAACGCTGCCGAAGCGTGCAACCATCACTTTACGTCGTAGCAAACTGGATCGCCTGATCGGCCATCATATTGCCGATGAGCAGGTAACTGACATTCTGCGTCATCTCGGCTGCGAAGTGACCGAAGGCAAGGACGAGTGGCAGGCAGTTGCGCCGAGCTGGCGTTTCGACATGGAGATTGAGGAAGATCTGGTCGAAGAAGTGGCGCGTGTTTACGGTTATAACAACATCCCGGATGAGCCGGTACAGGCGAGCCTGATTATGGGTACTCACCGTGAGGCTGACCTGTCGCTCAAGCGCGTGAAAATGCTGCTCAACGACAAGGGCTATCAGGAAGTGATCACCTATAGCTTCGTTGATCCGAAAGTGCAGCAGATGATCCATCCAGGCGTTGAAGCTTTATTGCTGCCAAGCCCGATTTCCGTTGATATGTCGGCAATGCGTCTTTCTCTGTGGACCGGCCTGCTGGCAACCGTGGTGTACAACCAGAACCGTCAGCAAAACCGTGTGCGCATTTTTGAAAGTGGTCTGCGTTTCGTGCCAGATACCCAGGCTCCATTGGGCATTCGTCAGGATCTGATGTTAGCGGGTGTCATTTGCGGTAACCGTTATGAAGAGCACTGGAACCTGGCAAAAGAGACGGTTGATTTCTATGATTTGAAAGGCGATCTTGAATCCGTTCTCGACCTGACCGGTAAACTGGCTGATGTTGAATTCCGTGCAGAAGCGAATCCGGCACTGCATCCAGGGCAATCCGCAGCGATTTATCTGAAAGGTGAACGTATTGGTTTTGTTGGGGTTGTTCATCCTGAACTGGAACGTAAACTGGATCTTAACGGTCGCACTCTGGTGTTCGAACTGGAGTGGAACAAGCTCGCAGACCGCGTGGTGCCTCAGGCGCGCGAGATTTCTCGCTTCCCGGCGAACCGTCGTGATATCGCAGTAGTGGTCGCAGAAAACGTTCCCGCAGCGGATATTTTATCCGAATGTAAGAAAGTTGGCGTAAATCAGGTAGTTGGCGTAAACTTGTTTGACGTGTACCGCGGTAAGGGTGTTGCGGAGGGGTATAAGAGCCTCGCCATAAGCCTGATTCTGCAAGATACCAGCCGTACACTCGAAGAAGAGGAGATTGCCGCTACCGTCGCCAAATGTGTAGAGGCATTAAAAGAGCGATTCCAGGCATCATTGAGGGATTGAACCTATGGCGCTTACAAAAGCTGAAATGTCAGAATATCTGTTTGATAAGCTTGGGCTTAGCAAGCGGGATGCCAAAGAACTGGTTGAACTGTTTTTCGAAGAGATCCGTCGCGCTCTGGAAAACGGCGAACAGGTGAAACTCTCTGGTTTTGGTAACTTCGATCTGCGTGATAAGAATCAACGCCCGGGACGTAACCCGAAAACGGGCGAGGATATTCCCATTACAGCACGGCGCGTGGTGACCTTCAGACCCGGGCAGAAGTTAAAAAGCCGGGTCGAAAACGCCTCGCCCAAAGACGAGTAATCTGATCTAACTAAAAAGGCCGCTCTGCGGCCTTTTTTCTTTTCACTGTCGAAGAGTCACCGTAAAATCAACGCCATGACACTTCAGCAGAACGGATACCATGCTGACTCTTGCCCTCCAACAACAGCGACATAATCTTCGCTGGTTATTATGCCTGTCAGTTTTGCTGCTGCTGGCGCTTCTCTTAAGTCTTTGCGCCGGTGAACAATGGATTTCGCCAGGTGACTGGTTTACACCTCGTGGCGAACTGTTCGTTTGGCAAATTCGCCTGCCACGTACGCTGGCTGTATTACTGGTTGGCGCGGCGCTGGCTATATCCGGCGCAGTAATGCAGGCGTTGTTTGAAAACCCTCTGGCAGAACCTGGACTACTTGGCGTCTCTAATGGCGCAGGCGTGGGGCTTATCGCTGCGGTATTGCTTGGGCAAGGGCAACTCCCCAACTGGGCGCTGGGGCTGTGTGCGATTGCTGGCGCGCTTATCATCACTTTAATACTCTTACGTTTCGCCCGTCGTCATCTTTCAACCAGTCGGTTACTGCTGGCAGGCGTTGCATTAGGGATTATCTGTAGCGCACTAATGACGTGGGCTATCTACTTTTCCACCTCTGTTGATTTACGCCAGCTGATGTACTGGATGATGGGCGGTTTTGGCGGCGTAGACTGGCGGCAAAGCTGGCTGATGCTGGCATTGATCCCCGTGTTGTTGTGGATCTGCTGTCAGGCCAGACCGATGAATATGTTAGCGCTTGGCGAGATATCGGCGCGGCAACTAGGTTTACCCCTGTGGTTCTGGCGCAATGTGCTGGTGGCAGCGACCGGCTGGATGGTCGGCGTTAGTGTCGCGCTGGCAGGGGCTATCGGCTTTATTGGTCTGGTGATCCCACATATTCTCCGGCTGTGTGGCTTAACCGATCATCGCGTATTACTTCCCGGCTGCGCGTTGGCAGGGGCGAGCGCATTGTTGCTGGCCGATATTGTCGCGCGTCTGACATTAGCTGCCGCAGAGCTGCCTATTGGCGTGGTCACCGCAACGTTGGGTGCGCCGGTGTTTATCTGGTTATTGTTAAAAGCAGGACGTTAGCCGCAAAAAGACGGTCTATGATTAAAAGCTAAGATTTTTACTGACCACACCCAGGAGAAATGATGCAAGATTCCATTCTGACGACCGTTGTGAAAGATATTGACGGTGAAGTAACCACGCTGGAGAAGTACGCTGGTAATGTGTTGCTGATTGTCAATGTCGCCTCAAAGTGTGGCTTAACGCCGCAATATGAGCAGTTGGAGAATATTCAGAAGGCCTGGGCCGATCGTGGTTTTGTGGTGCTGGGATTCCCGTGCAACCAGTTTCTGGAGCAAGAACCGGGCAGCGATGAAGAGATTAAAACTTACTGTACCACCACCTGGGGGGTGACGTTCCCGATGTTCAGTAAGATTGAAGTTAATGGCGAAGGGCGTCATCCGCTGTATCAAAAATTGATTGCCGCAGCGCCGACGGCAGTCGCGCCGGAAGAGAGCGGATTCTATGCACGTATGGTCAGCAAAGGTCGTGCACCGCTGTACCCTGATGATATCTTGTGGAATTTTGAGAAATTTTTAGTCGGCAGGGACGGATTGGTCATCCAGCGTTTTTCCCCGGATATGACGCCGGAAGATCCCATTGTGATGGAAAGCATTAAACTGGCGTTGGCGAAATAATGTCTATTGTGATGCAGTTACAGGATGTTGAGGAATCGACCCGCTTGGGGCCGCTTTCTGGCGAGGTCCGGGCAGGGGAGATCCTGCACCTGGTGGGGCCGAACGGCGCGGGTAAGAGTACCTTGCTGGCGCGAATGGCCGGAATGACCAGCGGTAAAGGAAGCATTCAGTTCGCGGGTCAACCACTGGAAGCATGGTCCGCAACAAAACTTGCGCTGCATCGCGCCTATCTTTCACAACAGCAGACGCCGCCGTTTGCAATGCCGGTCTGGCACTACCTGACCCTGCATCAGCACGATAAAACGCGTACCGATCTACTGAATGATGTCGCAGGGGCGCTGGCCCTTGATGACAAACTCGGACGTAGTACCAATCAACTTTCCGGCGGTGAATGGCAACGCGTACGTCTTGCTGCGGTAGTACTGCAAATCACACCACAAGCCAATCCCGCAGGCCAATTACTGCTTCTTGATGAGCCGATGAACAGTCTTGATGTTGCGCAACAAAGTGCATTAGACAAAATTCTGAGTGCGCTGTGTCAGCAAGGACTGGCGATTGTGATGAGCAGTCACGACCTCAACCACACATTGCGTCATGCGCATCGGGCGTGGTTGCTAAAAGGTGGAAAAATGCTGGCCAGTGGCCGCCGGGAAGAGGTGCTCACGCCGCCAAATCTGGCGCAGGCCTATGGGATGAATTTTCGCCGTCTGGATATCGAAGGTCACAGAATGCTGATTTCGACCATCTGATTTCATCAGTATCTTGAAAATCGGGTAATTACGACGCTAAATTAATGCAAGAATAAAAAACAGAGGAACCGTACGGAATGCGTTTCTGCCTTATTTTGATCACAGCATTGTTTCTGGCCGGGTGCAGCCACCATAAAGCACCGCCGCCAAATGCCAGACTTTCTGACTCGATTACCGTTATTGCCGGTTTGAACGACCAGCTACAAAGCTGGCATGGCACGCCGTATCGTTATGGTGGCATGACGCGCCGCGGTGTGGACTGTTCAGGGTTTGTGGTTGTGACGATGCGCGATCGTTTCGACTTGCAGCTGCCCCGTGAAACCAAACAACAGGCCTCTATCGGCACGCAAATTGATAAAGACGAGTTGTTGCCTGGTGACCTGGTTTTTTTCAAAACGGGCTCCGGACAAAATGGGTTACATGTGGGTATTTATGATACCAACAACCAATTTATCCACGCCTCTACCAGCAAGGGCGTGATGCGTTCATCCCTTGATAATGTCTACTGGCAGAAAAATTTCTGGCAGGCGAGACGAATCTAGTATGTTGAAAAATGGACGGTAATGATACATCGCCGTCCATGCTCTCCAGGGATGTCTGTGACCTGCTGTTCCTGTAAATCAGATAACGAGGTTGATTCAGCGATACCCCTCCTGTTTGCTGGTGTTTAAGACGAGAGTAACCGTCTACACTATCAAACAGGAGGATCTATGGCCTTGTCTTTTATTACCCGCTGGCGTGATGAATTGCCAGCAACCTACACAGCACTTTCCCCTACGCCTTTAAAAAATGCCCGGCTGATTTGGCATAATGCCGAACTGGCTAATTCGCTGGGTATTCCATCGTCGCTGTTTAAAAATGGCGCAGGTGTCTGGGGCGGCGAAACCCTACTGCCAGGTATGTCACCACTGGCGCAGGTATACAGCGGTCATCAGTTTGGCGTCTGGGCTGGTCAACTGGGAGATGGGCGCGGCATTTTACTCGGCGAACAACAGCTTGCCGATGGCACTACAATGGACTGGCATCTGAAAGGTGCGGGCTTGACGCCTTATTCGCGAATGGGCGATGGACGGGCGGTTTTACGTTCGACGATACGGGAAAGTCTCGCCAGTGAGGCGATGCATTATCTGGGTATTCCGACGACCCGCGCTTTAAGTATCGTCACCAGCGATTCGCCAGTGTATCGGGAAACGGTAGAGCAAGGCGCGATGCTGATGCGTGTGGCACCGAGTCATCTGCGCTTTGGCCATTTCGAACATTTTTACTATCGCCGCCAGCCGGAAAAGGTTCGTCTGTTAGCTGACTTCGCTATCCGTCATTACTGGTCACATTTTGAAGATGATGAAGACAAATACCGTCTCTGGTTTACCGATGTCGTCGCACGTACCGCGTCGTTAATTGCCCAATGGCAGACGGTTGGCTTTGCTCATGGGGTGATGAATACCGACAACATGTCGCTGCTGGGGCTGACGCTTGATTATGGGCCGTTTGGTTTTCTTGATGATTACGCACCTGGTTTTATTTGTAATCACTCGGATCATCAAGGGCGTTACAGCTTTGATAATCAACCTGCCGTCGCGCTGTGGAATTTACAGCGTCTGGCGCAGACATTGTCGCCATTGATTGCCGTAGATGCACTGAATGAGGCGCTGGACAGCTATCAGCAGATTTTGTTGACGCATTATGGACAACGGATGCGGCAGAAACTGGGTTTCATGACGGAGCAAAAAGAGGATAACGCGCTACTGAATGAATTATTCGGTCTGATGGCGCGAGAGCGCTGCGATTATACCCGCACATTCCGCATGCTGAGTCTGACCGAGCAGCACAGCGCGGCGTCACCGCTACGTGATGAGTTTATTGATCGTGCGGCATTTGATGACTGGTTTGCTCGTTATCGGGTGCGCTTGCAACAAGACGAGGTTACCGATAGTGAGCGTCATCAACTGATGCAGAGTGTTAATCCTGCGCTGGTGTTGCGCAACTGGTTGGCGCAACGGGCGATTGAGGCGGCAGAAAAGGGGGATATGACGGAATTGCACCACCTGCATGAGGCGTTGCGAAATCCTTTCAGCGACAGAGATGATGACTATGCCAGTCGTCCACCTGACTGGGGGAAACGGCTGGAAGTCAGCTGCTCGAGTTAAAAGCTACTTGGTCAACAGCAGCTTGCCAGCCTGAGTTTTACGGAGCAGATATTCTTGCCCATCATGATCGATAATCAGTTTGCCATCCGGACCTAACAGTGTCTGGCTGGTAATTCGCCGAATGGGCTGCGGAGAAGAGGTCTTGTGATTGGCATCCGTTTCAGGAGTGAGTTTCCTGCTATCCGTATAACGCATAAAGATTAATAATAATAGATATAACAATGATTCTTATTATCAACATTATAATGAGCCAGAGCAAGCAGTAATTTGTTGAGAAGACAATAAGTTGCGCTGAAATGCCCATTCCGTCAGGAATGGGCACGCATTCAGAAGCGGGTCTCTACCGCAGAGGCGAGTTTTTCGACCAGGCGCTCGGTATCTTCCCAGCCTAAACACGGGTCGGTAATGGATTGACCGTATGTGAGCGGCTGACCGCCGACGATTTTTTGCGCTCCTTCGCGCAGGAAACTTTCTGCCATAATTCCAGCAATCGCCGTAGAGCCATTGCGGATTTGCTGACAAATATCCTCACAAACTTCTAACTGGCGACGGTGCTGCTTCTGGCAGTTACCGTGGCTGAAATCCACCACCAGATGTTCAGGTAAATCAAACTCGTGCAACGTATCGCAGGCTGCAGCGATATCATCGGCATGGTAATTCGGCTTTTTGCCGCCGCGCATAATAATGTGCCCATACGGATTGCCGCTGGTCTGGTAGATGGTCATCTGACCGTTTTTGTCTGGCGAGAGGAACATATGGCTGGCGCGGGCAGCGCGGATAGCATCCACGGCAATCCGCGTGTTGCCATCGGTACCATTTTTAAAACCTACCGGGCAGGAGAGTGCCGAAGCCATTTCACGGTGAATCTGACTTTCGGTAGTACGTGCGCCAATCGCGCCCCAACTGATTAAATCAGCAATAAACTGACCGGTCACCATATCGAGAAACTCAGTCGCCGTGGGTACGCCCAGTTCATTTACCTGTAAAAGTAATTTTCGCGCCAGCTCCAGACCGTGATTTACCCGATAGCTGCCGTTTAAATCCGGGTCGGAAATTAAACCTTTCCAGCCAACAACGGTACGCGGTTTTTCAAAATAGGTGCGCATTACGATTTCCAGCCTTGAGTGATACTGGGTGCGCAGCGACTGCAGACGGGTGGCGTACTCCATGGCAGCGGTAAGATCGTGGATCGAGCAGGGGCCAATAATGACCAGCAGTCGCTTGTCTTCACCATTCAGTATTTTTTCAATTCTGCGTCGGGAATCGATGACATGGTTGGCAACACCAGGCGTTACGGGATACCGTAGCGCGAGTTCAGCGGGTGTTACCAGACTCTCGATACGCGCGGTACGGAGTTCGTCAGTTCTGTTCATTACAAGTCTCAGAAATTTGTTGCTTCAACGGCAGGACTACCGGGAAGTGATGCGCATCACGATAAACCAATCCCTGCTGATTTCAAGTGCGAGGTGTGTCACACCTCGCCGGGGGGTTAGCATGATAACAAAAGGATAAGCTAATGCACTAGTTATCTAGTACATTCTCCGGCTAAGACCCATGATATCGAGGATCTTGGTGGCAATCTCTTCTACCGAATAATTGGTACTGTTAATCCACGGGATCTGATTTTTACGGTATAACGCTTCCACTTCCGCGACTTCCATCCGGCACTGACGAAGCGAGGCGTAGCGACTGTTCTCCCGACGTTCCTCACGAATCGCCGCCAGACGCTCCGGGTCGATAGTCAGGCCGAACAATTTATGCTGAAGCGGTTTGAGCGAGGCAGGCAGGACCAGGTTGTCCATATCGTCAGCAATAAAAGGGTAGTTTGCCGCGCGGATGCCAAATTGCATTGCCAGATACAGGCTGGTGGGGGTCTTACCGCAGCGAGAGACGCCGAGCAGAATCACCTGTGCCTGATCCAGATTGCGCAACGAAATGCCGTCATCGTGCGCGAGGGTGTAATCAATCGCCGCAATACGTGCATCATATTTATTCAGATTATTGGGATTCAGACCATGGGTACGGTGAGCAATCGGCGTCGGATCCAGTTTCATCTCTTGTTGTAGCGGGGCAACCAGCGCCTGAACAATATCCTGACAAAACCCCTCGCTTTGCAAAATGATGGCGCGAATCTCCGGTAAGACGATGGAGTAGAAAACCAGCGGGCGCACCCCCGTCTGTTGGTAGATGGCGTCGATCTGATCCTTCACCGCCCGTGCACGGCTCTCATTTTCGACAAACGGCAGCGTAATGCTGCTGATAGTAACGGGAAATTGCGACATTACCGCGTGACCTAACACCTCCGCAGTTATTGCCGTACCATCAGAAATATAAAAAACGTGGCGATCAACAGCATTATCCATTTTGTTCTTCCTGTGATGCAGACATAATTCTATGAAAGCATAAATTAAAAAGACACGGAAGCGTAGAGCGTTATGTCTGGTTTATAAAATGAACCTTCAATTTTATTTTTTATGAAAACAGCATTTCATTTTTATGGTTTTGTTTATACCGGTGGTTTATGTGGAAATTGTCGAAGAGAGGGGGATTTGCGCAACGCTGGAATCAGTCTTAAAAAGTAAAAAAATATATTTGCTTGAACGATTCACCGTTTTTTTCATCCGGTTAAATATGCAAAGATAAATGCGCAGAAATGTGTTTCTCAAACCGTTCATTTATCACAAAAGGATTGTTCGATGTCCAACAATGGCTCGTCACCGCTGGTGCTTTGGTATAACCAACTCGGCATGAATGATGTAGACAGGGTTGGGGGCAAAAATGCCTCCCTGGGTGAAATGATTACTAACCTTTCCGGAATGGGTGTTTCCGTTCCGAATGGTTTCGCCACAACCGCCGACGCGTTTAACCAGTTTCTGGACCAAAGCGGCGTAAACCAGCGCATCTATGAACTGCTGGATAAAACGGATATTGACGATGTTACCCAGCTTGCGAAAGCGGGCGCGCAAATCCGCCAGTGGATTATCGACACTCCCTTCCAGCCTGAGCTGGAAAATGCCATCCGCGAAGCCTATGCACAGCTTTCTGCCGATGACGAAAACGCCTCGTTTGCAGTGCGCTCCTCTGCCACCGCAGAAGATATGCCGGACGCTTCTTTTGCCGGTCAGCAGGAAACTTTCCTCAACGTTCAGGGTTTTGACGCCGTTCTCGTGGCAGTGAAACATGTCTTTGCTTCTCTGTTTAACGATCGTGCCATCTCATATCGTGTGCATCAGGGTTACGATCACCGTGGTGTGGCGCTCTCTGCCGGTGTTCAGCGGATGGTGCGTTCCGACCTCGCATCTTCTGGCGTGATGTTCTCCATTGATACCGAATCCGGTTTCGACCAGGTGGTGTTTATCACTTCCGCATGGGGCCTCGGTGAAATGGTGGTACAGGGGGCGGTTAACCCGGATGAGTTTTACGTGCATAAACCGACACTGGCAGCGAATCGCCCGGCTATCGTGCGCCGCACCATGGGATCGAAAAAAATCCGCATGGTCTACGCGCCGACCCAGGAGCACGGCAAGCAGGTTAAAATTGAAGACGTACCGCAGGAACAGCGTGACATCTTCTCGCTGACCAACGAAGAAGTGCAGGAACTGGCAAAACAGGCCGTACAAATTGAGAAACACTACGGCCGCCCGATGGATATTGAGTGGGCGAAAGATGGCCACACTGGCAAACTATTCATTGTGCAGGCGCGACCGGAAACCGTGCGTTCACGCGGTCAGGTCATGGAGCGTTATACGCTGCATTCACAGGGTAAGATAATCGCCGAAGGCCGTGCTATCGGTCATCGCATCGGCGCGGGGCCGGTAAAAGTCATCCATGACATCAGCGAAATGAACCGCATCGAACCTGGCGACGTGCTGGTTACTGACATGACCGACCCGGACTGGGAACCGATCATGAAGAAAGCATCTGCCATCGTCACCAACCGTGGCGGTCGTACCTGTCACGCGGCGATCATCGCTCGTGAACTTGGCATTCCGGCGGTAGTGGGCTGTGGTGATGCAACAGAACGGATGAAAGATGGTGAGAGCGTCACTGTTTCTTGTGCCGAAGGGGATACCGGTTACGTCTATGCTGAGTTGCTGGAATTTAGCGTGAAAAGCTCCAGCGTAGAAACGATGCCGGATCTGCCGTTGAAAGTGATGATGAACGTCGGGAACCCGGACCGTGCTTTCGACTTCGCCTGTTTGCCGAACGAAGGCGTGGGCCTTGCGCGTCTGGAATTTATCATCAACCGTATGATTGGCGTCCACCCACGCGCACTGCTTGAGTTTGACGATCAAGAACCGCAGTTGCAAAACGAAATCCGCGAGATGATGAAAGGTTTTGATTCACCGCGTGAGTTCTACGTTGGTCGTCTGACCGAAGGGATCGCGACGCTGGGTGCCGCGTTTTATCCGAAGCGCGTCATTGTACGTCTCTCTGACTTTAAATCGAATGAATACGCTAACCTGGTAGGCGGTGAGCGTTACGAGCCAGAGGAAGAGAACCCCATGCTCGGCTTCCGTGGTGCGGGCCGCTATGTTTCCGACAGCTTCCGCGACTGCTTCGCGCTGGAGTGTGAAGCTGTGAAACGTGTGCGCAACGACATGGGACTGACCAACGTTGAGATCATGATCCCGTTCGTGCGTACCGTAGATCAGGCGAAAGCGGTGGTTGAAGAACTGGCGCGCCAGGGGCTGAAACGTGGCGAGAACGGGCTGAAGATTATCATGATGTGTGAAATTCCGTCCAACGCCTTGCTGGCAGAACAGTTCCTCGAATATTTCGACGGCTTCTCAATTGGCTCAAACGACATGACGCAGCTGGCGCTCGGTCTGGACCGCGACTCCGGCGTGGTGTCTGAACTGTTCGATGAGCGCAACGATGCGGTGAAAGCACTGCTGTCGATGGCGATTCGTGCCGCGAAGAAACAAGGCAAATATGTTGGCATTTGCGGTCAGGGGCCATCTGACCACGAAGACTTTGCCGCATGGTTGATGGAAGAGGGGATCGATAGTCTGTCTCTGAACCCGGATACCGTGGTACAAACATGGTTAAGCCTGGCTGAACTGAAGAAATAAAATAAATCCCCGGCGGCGTTTTGTCGCCGGGTCCATTTCTATCCCCCTACCTTTTAACAAACTACTTCCGGCAAATGCGCTTGTGCAATGCCGTACTCAACTGTAAAAAATCTTCCGGGCATCATCTGAATAATTGGCTGGTCTTTTTTCTGATTTTAATTTGTTTGCGAGTCTCTCCACAGATTAATTCCCGATACCGTTTTTTCTCAAAGTCGAATGTGATCACTCGTCAATTTCCTTAAGCATATGCGTAATTTTTTCGTCCAGAGTTCGTTGGATTGCACGAAGTCACTGGTGAGTCCCGTTTTTATACTGTCTTCAACCACAGCATAAAAAAGGATATGACCATGAAAAATTACCGCACCGTTATTCAGACATAAGCGCAGATTATGTAATTCAGACAATTTATTCGAACTAAAACCGATTTTCTGATTTGTCTGGCTGTACAGAAAACAGGAACCACTCTCTCCGCAAGCGGTGAGAAACAGCTACAGGGATTGCATATGAGTTGCTATTTGAAAGTCCTGATTTGTGCGATTGTTGCACTCGCTATTTGGTTTTTCCCCGTTCCCGAAGGATTAACACCTTTAACCTGGCATATTCTGGCTATATTCATCACCACTGTGGTGGCGTTTATTCTGCAACCTTTGCCAGTAGGCGCTATTGCGTTAATAGCCATTAGTTTCATTATGCTTACCGGTATGATGAAAACCAGCGAAGCCTTAAAAGGTTTCAGCAGCACCACGGTATGGCTTATTGTCGCCGCATTCCTTTATGCGAAAGGATTCATCAAAACGGGGTTGGGGCGGCGTATCGCCTATTTGCTGATTCGCGGATTTGGCGGCAGCTCGTTGCGTCTGGGTTATACATTGGCGCTAAGTGATATGATTATCGCGCCCGCCACGCCATCAAACACGGCGCGAGCAGGGGGGATTTTGTTCCCGATTGTTCGCAGTGTCTCTAACAGCTTTGGGTCTGAACCGGATCAAGGGCCGCGTAAAATTGGCGCTTATCTGATGCAGACGGTGTTCCATTCCAACTGTCTCTCCTCCTCGATGTTTATGACGGCCAGCGCACCTAATGCACTGATTGTGTCTCTGGCGGCCAGCACCTTATTTGTCGATATCTCATGGGGAATGTGGACGCTAAGTGCGCTGGTGCCGGGGATTATTGCTTTTATCACCATGCCGTTGGTCATTTACAAACTCTACCCGCCAGAGATTAAAAAGACGCCAGAAGCCAAAGCGTTGGCACAGGAAGAACTTGTCAAAATGGGACCGGTAACCCGTGATGAGCTCGTGACGATTGGTATTTTCCTGCTTTCATTGTTGGCCTGGAGTACCTCGAAATGGACTGGGCTGGATGCAACGGCTGTTGCGCTTTCCGGCGTCTGTTTAATGCTGATGACCCGAATTATCACCTGGCAAGATGTGCAGTCAGAGAAGGGGGCCTGGGACATTCTGGTCTGGCTGGGCGTCATGATCTGTATGGCAGATAAGCTCAATCAGCTTGGCCTGTTCAAATGGTTTGCTGTCACAACGTCAGCTCTGTTCACTGGCATTCCGTGGGAGATCACTCTAACGGTACTGCTGATAGTTTACTGCTATTCCCACTATTTCTTTGCCGGAAGTACGCCGCATGTGGTGGCAATGTATGCCGCTTTTGGTGGAGTCTCTGTTGCTGCTGGCGCACCGCCGATGATGGCGGCTCTGTCACTGGCGTTCGTCACTAACCTGATGAGCGGCATTTCGCATTATGGCAACGGACCCGCAGTGATCTATTACGGCGCAGGCTATGTCTCGCAACGAGAATGGTGGCGGCTGGGCTTTATCGTCATGTTGTTGAACATTGTCATCTGGTTCGGACTGGGGGCGGTGTGGTGGAAAATTCTTGGCCTGTGGTAAGTGGCCTGCGGCAAACATCAATCAAGGAATAATGTATGAACTTAAAAGATATTCAGGTGGCGATCGTCGGCAAACTAAGTGACCGCTTAATGGCTAAAGTTGAATCTACCTTCACCGCATATCGCTTGTGGGAACTGACCGACGCAGACGCTTTTTACACGCAAATCGCGCCGAATATTCAGGCGCTGGTGACCAGTGGTAATCCGGTAATGGGGGCTTCCCGGGCGCTAATTGAAAAATTTCCGAATCTGAAGATTATTGCCAGCAACGGTGTGGGTTATGACCCTATTGATATTGTGGCAGCCAGGGAGCATGGCGTTATCGTCACCAACACGCCTGGCGTACTTAACGACTGTGTTGCTGACATTGGTATGGCGTTACTGCTCAACGTTGCCCGACGCATCAACATTGCCGATCGCTATGTCCGAGACGGCCGTTGGCCAAATGAAGGGCGTTTCCCGATGGCGACGAAAGTGAGTGGTAAACGTTGCGGGATTGTTGGTCTGGGGAACATTGGTAATGCGGTTGCCCGCCGTGCAGCAGCATTTGAAATGGAAATTCATTATTTCGACCCAAAACCACATAACAAACCTGAATGGACGGCGCATGATTCGCTGGTTTCGTTGGCACAAGCGGTTGATTTCCTCGTTCTGACGCTGCCAGGTGGTGCGAGTACACGAGGTGTTATAGACAAATCTGTTCTGCAGGCATTAGGTAAATCCGGGCATTTGATCAGTATTTCCCGAGGTTCAGTGGTGAACGAAACCGATCTGATTGATGCTTTGCAAAATAACATTATTGCAGGGGCAGCACTGGACGTGTATGCCAACGAACCACATGTGCCTGAGCAATTATTGACCCTGGACAATGTTGTCCTTACGCCACATATCGCGAGCGGAACGAGCGAAACATTTAATGCGATGGCAGATTTGGTTTTTGATAACTTACAGGCTTTCTTTAGCGGACAGCCAGTGATTACCCCTGTTACTCAATAAGGCGGAAAATATGATTTATGGCGATATTGCATATCTTAGTGAACAACAAAAGCGGGCATTTCATCCTGTCATTGCTCGTGTCATTGAGTATCTTTCACAACATGATCTGAATAGTGCTCCTGTGGGGGAGAAGGTTTTTATTCAGGATGACTCAATATTTTATACCGTGGTCGAACCGATGACCAAACCGTTGAATGAATGCCGCCCGGAAGTCCATCGTAAATATCTCGATGTTCATTTCTTGATTGCCGGAGAAGAACGGATTTGTGTGGATTTTGATGATGGAAAAAATTCGGTTGTAGAAAGCCACCTGGGCGACCGCGATGTTATTTTTTACGCCGATGAGCGTATTAATGATCGAGTCATCACGCTGACACCAGGACAGTTTGTGGTGGTCTTCCCGGAAGAGGTACATCGGGCATGTTATAAAGTCGATAACGTGGAAAAAATCAAAAAAACAGTCGTGAAAATCGACATGAGTTTATTATAGGCAGAGCGGGTTATGACAAAAATTGCCCTGGTGACGGGGGGAAGTAAAGGCATCGGCTACGCAGCAGCAAAGGCACTCTATGACATTGGATATACGGTTATTGTTGCTGCACGTAACGAAGAAACCTTACAGCAATGTGCACAAGGATTAGCCGAAGAACGGTTTGTTCCTCTGGTTGCCGATGTCACGGATGAGTCCGCTGTCGTTGCGCTATTTGCCGAGATTAAGGCGCGTTTTGGTCGACTGGATCTCTTGTTCAATAATGCGGGTAATAATAGCCCGGCTAAAAGTATTGAAGAGATTGAGTTTGCTGAGTGGACTCGCGTGTTTAACGCCAATATTCACTCGACATTTTTGTGTTCGAAAGAGGCGATTAAAATTATGAAAGCGCAGCAGCCAATGGGAGGACGTATTATTAACAATGCGTCGATTTCTGCATTGACACCGCGCCTTTATACGGCACCATACACAGCATCGAAACATGCCGTTACTGGATTGACTAAGGCAATATCACTGGATTGTCGTAAATTTAATATTGCTTGTGGGCAAATTAATATCGGCAATGCTGAAACAACATTATCAAACCGGATGCGGAAGGGCGTTTATCAGGCAGATGGCGCTATTAAAGCGGAAGATATGATGAATGTTGCAGATGTTGCAGCAGCCATTCAGATGATGGCCCAGTTGCCCATTACGACGAATGTTCTGGAAATAACGATTATGGCAAATAATATGCCGTATGTCGGACGTGGTTAGTCGAAGCTGAGAACAGCGCCTCTTTTCTGAGGTGCTGTTCTTTTTATGGCTTACACCTCGACGCATGTTTTTACCAGACGTTGGATAATATCTTTCCTTAACAAAAACTTTTGTATTTTACCTGAAGCTGTGCGCGGTAATTTCTCTGTTAGCACGATATATTCAGGATATTTATATTTTGCTACCCGTTTACGGCTAAAAAAAGCGACTACATCTTCCAGTGATAATGAATGATGCGGCGCTTTCAGCACGACATAAGCGCATGAACGTTCACCTAAACGTTCATCGGGCATCGCAACCACACAGGCATCATGAATTTTAGGATGCTGCAATAAAATATCTTCCACTTCACGGCTGCTAATATTTTCCCCGCCGCGGACAATAATATCTTTCTTGCGCCCGGTTATTTTTATATAGCCAGCCTCATCCATACGGCAGAGATCGCCGCTGTAATACCAGCCTTCTTCATCCAGCGCAAGGGCGGTTAATTCAGGTTCATCAAAATACCCCATAAACACATTGGGACCACGCGAGACTTCTTCACCTTCGTAACCTGGCGGTAAGGTCTTGCGTGCGTCATCGACCACTTTAATCTCTACGCCCGCGGCAGCGTAACCATCGGTGTGCATAAAGCGCGACAAAGGATCGTCGAGATTCACCACCGCGTGCGGCGAGCTTTCTGTGGAACCATAAACGCTTAATAATTTAATGCCGCGCTGCAGGCATTCACGCGCCACTTTTTTAGGGATTGTGGTACCGCCGCAAAGAAAGAAACGCAGTGCTGAAAGATCGGCAGGCTGTTTCTCAAGTAAATTTAAAAGATCATAGACAAACGGCGTTGCGCCGAGCATGCAGGTACACCGCTGCTGCTCAAGTAGCAAAAGACAGGCTTCCGGGGTGAAAATATCTAACAACACGCTGCGAGCACCAATCAAAAATGGTGCTGTTACGCCATGCAGAAACCCTGTTGCGTGACCAAGTGGCGCAGGCATCATAAAGACATCCTGCCAGGTCAGGTTTAGCCGCGCACAATAAGCCCGCTCACTGGCGAGAATATTGTTATGCGTTAGCATCACGCCCTTTGGCAGACCCTCGGTTCCGGAGGTAAACAGCACTGCTGCTAATTCATCGCCGTGGGTCGTTATCGCCGTGGTCAGTGGGGTATTGTCGGCAATAATCTGACTTAACGAGAGGGAAGAGGTGGCAGGGGCCAGTTTGTCCACGCCAACAATTTGTTGTAGTCGTGGAAGCTGATTTTGCAGCGGCAGGATTAAATCTACCGGACGCGATTGTTTAAACAGCGTCGGTGCAAAGAACATTTTTGCCTGACATTTATTGAGCACCCATACCAGTTCTGCTTCCCGCCAGGAAGGCAACAGCGGCACGGAAACTGCACCGGTTTTCAGGCAGGCAAGATAGATAACGGTAAATTCACACCAACCAGGCAGTTGAAATGCGATGCGATCGCCTGACTCAATACCCTTCGCCAGCATCCAGTTTGCCAGACAGCTTGCGGCGTGATCGAGCTCGCTATAGGTGTACTGACGCATCGCCCCATAACCCTTGCTGACGATACGCCGCACGACGTTGTTCATTAAACGTTAATGTCACTTTCATTTTGGACTCTCGAAACAGAACATCAGGCCCGAGATGCGGGCCTGTGAGATGCATGATTGTAAGCGGCTCGTCAGAACCGTATTGATATTTACTGAGAGCTCAGATCAACTTTCCAG
>NZ_PTRE01000077.1 GCF_002965065.1 Escherichia sp. MOD1-EC7003 | reverse complement strand
ATTTTGTCGGTATTTGTGAAACGGTGCTAACGCATCGTGGAAAAAATTCTGACATACTTGTCGAGCAGGCATAGAAGTGATCTCATTGAATTGGTTGCACAAATCAGTAGATCACAAAACTCTATGCCTGTCTTTTTTTACCCGCCCATTACTGGGGATTCCTCAGTGCCGTAGCGGGGCGTAATCATACCGTTTCTGCTATGACACATGTCAGACTCTTTGAGTCCGATATGACTTTCTTTGGCAAGATCTATGGTCAATGGGATAACTCATGGGGTGACGATCTTGATATGTTTTATGGTGTGGGTTACCTCGGCTGGAATGGTTCATGGGGATTTTTTAAACCGTATATTGGATTACATAATCAATCTGGAGACTACGTCTCAGCCAAATATGGACAAACAAATGGCTGGAATGGTTATGTTGTTGGTTGGACAGCAGTATTACCTTTTACGTTATTTGACGAAAAATTTGTTTTATCTAACTGGAATGAAATAGAACTAGACAGAAATGATGCCTATGCGGAACAACAATTTGGTCGGAATGGGCTAAATGGCGGTTTAACAGTGGCCTGGAAGTTCTATCCTCGCTGGAAAGCCAGTGTGACGTGGCGTTATTTCGATAATAAGCTGGGCTACGATGGCTTTGGCGATCAAATGATTTATATGCTTGGTTATGATTTCTAATTTTCATCAGGAAATAATTATGCAGAAAACATTAATGGCCAGTTTCATCGGCCTTGCAGTTTGCACAGGGAATGCTTTTAATCCAGCTGTAGCAGCCGAGACTAAACAACCCAATTTAGTCATCATTATGGCAGATGATTTAGGCTATGGTGATTTGGCAACATATGGACATCAGATCGTTAAAACCCCCAATATTGACAGGCTTGCCCAGGAAGGCGTCAAATTTACCGACTACTATGCACCAGCTCCCTTAAGTTCTCCTTCGCGGGCGGGGTTATTAACGGGGCGGATGCCATTTCGTACCGGCATACGCTCATGGATCCCAACGGGAAAAGATGTGGCATTAGGGCGTAATGAACTCACGATTGCGAATCTACTCAAAGCACAAGGGTACGATACGGCCATGATGGGTAAGCTGCACCTGAATGCAGGCGGCGATCGCACCGATCAGCCGCAGGCAAAAGATATGGGCTTTGATTACTCACTGGTTAATACGGCGGGTTTTGTTACCGACGCGACTCTGGATAATGCGAAAGAGCGTCCCCGTTTTGGCATGGTCTATCCGACTGGCTGGTTGCGTAATGGGCAACCCACACCTCGTGCCGATAAAATGAGTGGTGAGTATGTTAGTTCGGAAGTCGTTAACTGGTTGGATAACAAAAAGGACAGTAAGCCTTTCTTCCTTTATGTCGCTTTTACCGAAGTGCACAGTCCCCTGGCCTCGCCTAAAAAATACCTCGACATGTACTCACAATATATGAGCGAATATCAGAAGCAGCATCCTGATTTATTTTATGGCGACTGGGCAGATAAACCCTGGCGTGGCACAGGAGAATATTATGCCAACATCAGTTATCTGGATGCTCAGGTTGGAAAAGTGCTGGATAAAATCAAAGCGATGGGTGAAGAAGATAACACTATCGTTATTTTTACCAGTGACAACGGTCCGGTAACGCGTGAAGCTCGCAAAGTTTATGAACTGAATTTGGCAGGTGAAACTGATGGATTACGTGGCCGTAAGGATAATCTTTGGGAAGGCGGCATCCGTGTTCCGGCGATTATTAAATACGGGAAACATCTTCCAAAGGGAATGGTTTCAGATACGCCTGTTTATGGTCTGGACTGGATGCCTACTCTGGCGAAAATGATGAACTTCAAATTACCAACAGATCGCACTTTCGATGGCGAATCGTTGGTTCCTGTCCTTGAGAACAAAGCGCTAAAACGTGCAAAACCATTAATCTTCGGAATTGACATGCCATTCCAGGATGATCCAACCGACGAATGGGCGATACGTGATGGTGACTGGAAAATGATCATTGATCGTAATAATAAGCCAAAGTATCTATATAACCTCAAAACCGATCGTTTTGAGACCATTAACCTGATAGGTAAAAAGCCAGACATTGAAAAACAAATGTATGGTAAGTTCTTAAAATATAAAACCGATATTGATAATGATTCATTAATGAAAGCCAGAGGTGATAAACCGGAAGCGGTAACCTGGGGCTAACCTGATAACCATAATAAATGTAATGTATGCCTTTCAGGGCTATGCCCGCCTGATTCAATGTTACACATTGAATCAGGTTCTTTTCTTTAACGTAGGACGATAATATCCTGATATTCGCAGGGAGTGGATATGTTTACCAACGTAAATGTTGATTGTTGCAAAACACCAGGATGCAAAAACCTGGGGGTGTTGAATAGTCAGGATTATATTGCACAAGGAAAAAATATTTTATGTCGGGAATGTGGTTACTTGTTTCCTGTGATATCTGAACGATCTCTTAATCTTTATCGTAATGGTGTTAATCATTCATGGCGAGGATTGGTTCAACAATGTTCAGCTTGCGGAAGCACATCTCTGAAAAAGTATGGTTATTCAGCTCAGAGGCAGAGGAGAATGTATTGTCATCATTGTTCCAGAACATTTATCACTCTGGAGCATGCAAATACAACGCCGCGAAGAACACAGTTAGCATTGATGATTGAGAAAGGTGCTTCACTTGCTGATATCCGTAAATTATTACTTCTTAATAGCACAGGGCTTAACCGTGAATTGATAAAACTAGCCCGGGAAGTAAACTATAAAGAAAATTGCCAGTATTCTTCTGTTTCTGATATTTCCCTGACTACCCGCGCTTTTCGCGTAAAGTTTAACGGTAGTAATAACTATCTTTATAGTCTTGTTACCGCAGAAGAACAAAGCGGTAGAGTCATTGCTATTTCAACAAATTATTCTCCATCAGCGGTAGAGTTGCACTATCAATATGCATCAAGTTATGAAGAGCGTATGTCTCCAGGTACATTGGCGCATCACGTACAACGCAAGGAGTTACTTACTATGCGGCGTGATACCTTATTTGATATTGATTATGGTCGGGCGATATTACATCAAAACGATCCAGGGATGCTGGTGAAACCAGTTCTTCCGGCGTATCGCCATTTTGAACTGGTTAGAGTACTGACTGATGCATGTTCTATAAATATTCAACATTACCTTGATCACGAATGTTTTATATTAGGCGGTTGCCTTATGGCTAATTTACAGCATATTAATCAAGGCCAGTGCCATATTTCCTTTGTGAAAGAACGCGGCGCGAAAACGACTCGTGATAATACACCGCCGCGGTTATTCTTTAGTGGTGGCGTGAGAAATAATGTCTGGCGTGCATTTTCTGGTCGTGATTATTCAATGGCTGTTTGCAACCTTACAGGAAACAAGAAAGTAAGTGAAATGCGGTATTCGACGTTGACAAGCGCGACTCGCTTTATCAACTTCGTAGAGACTCATCCCTTTCTACCTTCATTAAACCGAATGTCGCCTGCCAATGTTGTCTCAACATTAGATATTCTCAAGCATCTCTGGAATAAACAGCTATAGCACAGTGCGATTTTAGTATTACTTTTACTAATTAATCCCTCAGAAATCCTGACCTTAAGCTATGATTATCAGGGTTTAGGGACACCCATCAGCGCTTATAGCTGCCAAAAACTCATCTCATCCCTGATGGCGAAAATCCTCCAATAATTCGTAAAAATCGAACTATATCTACATCATAATCTGATTTTAACGATGAATTGTGCGGGGTAAAATAGTAAAAATGATCTATTCACCTGAAAGAGAAATAAAAAGTGAAACATCTGCATCGATTCTTTAGCAGTGATGCCTCGGGAGGCATAATTCTTATCATTGCCGCTCTCCTGGCGATGATTATGGCCAACAGTGGCGCAACCAGTGGATGGTATCACGACTTTCTGGAGACGCCAGTTCAGCTCCGGGTTGGTTCACTTGAAATCAACAAAAACATGCTGTTATGGATAAATGACGCGCTAATGGCGGTATTTTTCCTGTTAGTCGGTCTGGAAGTTAAACGTGAGCTAATGCAAGGATCGTTAGCCAGCTTACGCCAGGCCGCATTTCCAGTTATCGCCGCTATTGGTGGGATGATTGTTCCGGCATTACTTTATCTGGCCTTTAACTATGCTGACCCTATCACTCGTGAAGGGTGGGCTATTCCGGCAGCGACAGATATCGCTTTTGCGCTTGGTGTGCTGGCGCTGTTGGGAAGTCGTGTTCCGTTAGCGCTGAAGATCTTTTTGATGGCGCTGGCGATTATCGACGATCTTGGGGCCATCATTATCATCGCATTATTCTACACTAATGACTTATCGATAGTCTCTCTTGGCGTTGCGGCTGTAGCAATAGTGGTCCTCGCGATACTGAATCTGTGTGGCGTACGTCGTACGGGCATTTATATTCTGGTTGGCGTGGTGCTGTGGACTGCGGTGCTGAAATCGGGGGTTCACGCAACCCTGGCAGGGGTGATTGTCGGCTTCTTTATTCCTTTGAAAGAGAAGTATGGTCGTTCTCCAGCGAAGCGACTGGAGCATGTATTGCATCCGTGGGTGGCATATCTGATTTTGCCGCTGTTTGCATTTGCTAATGCTGGCGTTTCACTGCAAGGCGTCACACTGGATGGTTTGACCTCCATTCTGCCATTGGGGATCGTCGCTGGTTTGCTAATTGGCAAACCGCTGGGAATTAGTCTGTTCTGCTGGCTGGCACTGCGTTTGAAACTGGCACATCTGCCTGAGGGAACGTCTTATCAGCAAATTATGGCGGTGGGGATCCTGTGCGGTATCGGTTTTACTATGTCTATCTTTATTGCCAGCCTGGCCTTTGGTAGCGTAGATCCAGAACTGATTAACTGGGCGAAACTTGGTATCCTGGTCGGCTCCATCTCTTCGGCGGTAATTGGCTACAGCTGGTTACGCGTTCGTTTACGTCCAGCAGTTTGACAGGACGGTTTACCGGGGAGCCATAAACGGCTCCCTTTTCATTGTTATCAGGGAGAGAAATGAGCATGTCTCATATTAATTACAACCACTTGTATTACTTCTGGCATGTCTATAAAGAAGGTTCCGTGGTTGGCGCAGCGGAGGCGCTTTATTTAACACCACAAACCATTACCGGACAGATCCGGGCGCTGGAAGAGCGCCTGCAAGGCAAATTATTTAAGCGCAAGGGGCGTGGTCTTGAACCCAGCGAGCTGGGAGAGCTGGTCTATCGCTATGCCGATAAAATGTTTACCTTAAGCCAGGAAATGCTGGATATCGTCAACTATCGCAAAGAGTCGAATCTGCTGTTTGACGTCGGCGTGGCCGATGCGTTATCGAAACGGCTGGTGAGCAGCGTGCTGGATGCGGCGGTGGTTGAAGGCGAGCAGATCCACCTGCGCTGTTTTGAATCGACGCACGAGATGCTGCTGGAGCAGCTCAGCCAGCACAAGCTGGATATGATTATCTCCGACTGCCCGATTGACTCCACCCAGCAGGAAGGGCTGTTCTCGGTGAAAATCGGCGAGTGTAGCGTGAGCTTCTGGTGTACAAATCCACCTCCGGAAAAACCGTTCCCGGCCTGCCTCGAGGAACGACGCCTGCTGATCCCTGGCCGCCGTTCGATGCTGGGGCGCAAGCTGCTGAACTGGTTTAACGTGCAGGGGTTAAAAGTTGAAATTCTGGGCGAATTTGATGATGCAGCGCTGATGAAGGCATTTGGCGCCACCCACAATGCTATTTTTGTCGCCCCGACGCTCTATGCTCACGACTTCTATGTTGATGACAGCATTGTGGAAATTGGCCGTATGGATAACGTGATGGAAGAGTATCACGCAATTTTTGCCGAACGCATGATTCAGCATCCATCGGTACAGCGTATCTGCCATAGCGACTATTCGGCGCTGTTTGCCGAACCGGGGAAGTAAGCGGTGGTTCGCCGGGTGACGGCGCTTGACGCGCCTTGCCCGGGCTACGGGAACGCAGACTGTGAGCCTAAATAAGGCCTTCAGTAAATCTACGCCGACTCCCGCACCACCAGATGAAAGCCGATATCAATAATCACTTCCCCTTCCCCGTTACCTTCAATACGGTCGGCAAGGAGGGTGGCCGCCTGCTCGCCGATGGCGTGGCGGTCAACGCTGACCGTGGTGATGGATGGGCGATTGCTGGCGGCGAAATCCAGATCGCCAAAACCAATCACGGCGAGGTCCTCCGGCACGCGCAGACCCCGGCTTTCGGCTTCCATAATCGCTCCCTGCGCCAGGGTGTCGGAACTGCAGACAATAACGTCAAACTCGCCGGAATTCAGCAGCTCGGCCAGACCTCGGCGCCCGAGCGCCAGCGATGCCGGGAGCGGCACTTCGACCTGAGGCGCATCGCCAATATTGCTCTTAGCCAGCCGGGCGCGCAGCCCCTGCTTACGCAACGTCGCGCGAGAATCGCCGGCCCACAGCAGCCCCGGACGGCTATAGCCTTTTTCCAGCAGATACTCACCAATGGTCTCGCCGACTTTTTCATGAGAAAAGCCCACCAGCATATCCAGAGGCGTCGGGGTCAGATCCCAAATTTCCACCACCGGCGTGGCTGCATTAAGAATAGTTTTCTTTAGCGCCGGAGCGTGCTGAATGCCGGTTAACACCACGCCATCCGGACGCCGCGAAAGTAAAGTTGATACCAGCTCAGCTTCAGTTTCCCGGCTGTAGCCTGCCACGCACAGCAGCATATGGTAGCCGCGCGCCGCCAGGGTATCGCTTAGCGCCTGGATGGTATCAACAAACATATTGTTATTGATTTGCGGTACCACCACAGCGACCAGTTTGCTGCGCCTGGACGCCAGCCCGCCAGCCAACGCGTTGGGAATGTAGCCCGTGGCCTGCACCGCCTGCATCACTTTTTCTACCGTTTTCGGCCGCACCAGCTGCGGCGTATTCAGCGCCCGACTCACCGTCATCGACGACAGCCCGGCGCTACGGGCCACATCATCCAGCGTCGGCGCGCGGGTCGGTTTTATGCTTTTCACGACTAAGCCCCTGTAGTGAGTCGTTTCATGTGGGCATTATTGATGATGGCTCACGCAATTGCCAGCGCTCACCCGTACATCCCCAATAGAATCAACGACCTGAAAAATGAAATGTTATCGCTATCATTATGCATTGTGATTTTTCACAAACCTATTTGGATTGTGATGTGCATTGCACAATTTCACCCTTTATAACCGCTAATTGTGATCGTTTGTACAAATTAAAATCACTGACATAGCATAAAAACAAAATCAGGATTAAAAATGTTAGCGCAAACATTTTGTAACTCACAAGGAAATGACTATGACCTCTAGCGCGAATTCCGAGTCCGTAACCTACGCCAAAGCTTCCGGCGTCAAAACCGCTGCCGAAACCGGCGATCGTATTGAACACGTCAAACTGTCGCTGGCCTTTCTGCCGCTGGCGACCCCGGTCAGCGATGCCAAGGTCCTCACTGGTCGACAAAAACCGCTGACCGAAGTGGCGATTATCATTGTCGAAATCCGCTCCCGCGACGGTTTTGAAGGGGTTGGCTTTAGCTATTCCAAACGCGCGGGCGGCCAGGGCATTTACGCCCACGCCAAAGAGATTGCCGATAACCTGCTCGGTGAAGACCCGAACGATATCGACAAGATCTACACCAAACTGCTGTGGGCCGGTGCTTCGGTTGGTCGTAGCGGCATGGCGGTGCAGGCCATCTCCCCTATCGATATTGCGCTGTGGGATATGAAAGCCAAACGCGCCGGGCTGCCGCTGGCAAAACTGCTCGGCTCGCATCGCGATTCCGTGCAGTGCTACAACACCTCCGGCGGCTTCCTGCATACGCCGCTGGATCAGGTGCTGAAAAACGTGGCTATCTCCCGCGAGAACGGCATCGGCGGCATCAAACTGAAAGTCGGCCAGCCAAATACCGCCGAGGATATCCGTCGTCTGACGGCAGTGCGCGAAGTGCTGGGCGATGATTTCCCGCTGATGGTGGATGCCAACCAGCAGTGGGATCGCGAAACCGCCATTCGTATGGGACGCAAAATGGAGCAGTTCAATCTTATCTGGATTGAAGAGCCGCTGGATGCATATGATGTCGAAGGTCACGCACAGCTTGCCGCCGCGCTGGACACGCCGATTGCGACCGGGGAGATGCTGACCAGCTTCCGCGAGCATGAACAACTGATCCTCGGCAACGCCAGCGACTTCGTGCAGCCGGATGCCCCGCGCGTCGGCGGGATCTCTCCGTTCCTGAAAATTATGGATCTGGCGGCGAAGCACGGTCGCAAGCTGGCTCCGCACTTTGCGATGGAAGTCCACCTGCATCTTGCCGCCGCCTATCCGCTGGAGCCGTGGCTGGAACACTTCGAGTGGCTGAACCCGCTGTTTAACGAACAGCTGGAGCTGCGCGACGGGCGGATGTGGGTTTCTGAGCGTCACGGTCTGGGCTTCACCCTGAGCGAACAGGCTCGTCGCTGGACCCAGCAAAGCTGCGAGTTTGGTAAACGCTCATAATCGATTTCCCCGGATGGCGGCGCTGCGCATCTGTCTGGGTTACCGGTCCACCGATGACTGAAAACCCGTCGCCCTGCCGGGGAAAAACCTTTTTTTGGCTGTACCCACAATACACAACCCTGCAAAGGAGTTGATTAAAATGCAACAGCAAATAAAACGCAGTAACGTGCGTTACGGTATATTATTATTTTTATTTCTGGCCACCGTATTTAATTATGCCGACCGGGCAACGCTGTCCGTCGTCGCGCCAATTATGAGCAAAGAGTTAGGTTTTGACCCGGAGGCGATGGGTCTGGCTTTTTCGGTATTTGGTATTTCCTACGTTATCATGCAAATACCCGGCGGCTGGCTGCTGGATAAATATGGTTCGCGGCTGGTCTACGGCTGCGCGCTAATAGGCTGGTCGGTCGTAACCATGTTCCAGGGCACTATCTATATGTTCGCCAGCCCGCTGGTGGTACTGGTTATTCTGCGCCTGATGATGGGCGCCATCGAAGCCCCCGCCTTTCCCGCCAACAGCCGACTTAGCGTTCAGTGGTTCCCCAATAAAGAGCGTGGATTCGTGACTTCGGTATATCAGGCCGCGCAGTATATCTCGCTGGGGATTATTACGCCGCTGATGACTATTATTTTGCATAATTTAAGCTGGCACTATGTGTTTTATTATATTGGCGCCATCGGGGTAGTATTAGGGATATTCTGGCTGGCAAAGGTGAGAGATCCTTCTCACCATCCTAAAATTAACCAGCAGGAGCTCGACTATATTCGTGAAGGCGGCGGCGAGCCGGAATTAGGCAGCAAAAAAACGCAGCAAAAACTCACCCTCGCGCAAATTAAAAGCGTTTGCGTTAATCGCATGATGATCGGGGTTTATATCGGTCAGTTTTGCGTCACGTCTATTACCTGGTTTTTCCTCACTTGGTTCCCGACCTATCTCTACCAGGCGAAAGGTATGTCGATCCTGAAAGTCGGGTTCGTCGCCAGTATCCCGGCGATTGCCGGATTTATCGGCGGCCTGCTGGGCGGCGTATTCTCGGACTGGCTGCTGAAACGCGGCTACAGCCTGACTACCGCGCGCAAGCTGCCGGTGATCTGCGGGATGCTGCTCTCCTGCGTGATTGTCGTCGCCAACTACACCTCTTCAGAAGTGGTGGTGATCGCCGCCATGAGCCTGGCGTTCTTTGCCAAAGGCTTTGGCAACCTTGGCTGGTGCGTGCTCAGCGACACCTCGCCGAAAGAGATGCTCGGCATCGCGGGCGGCGTATTTAACATGTGCGGTAATCTGGCAAGCATTATCACTCCGCTGGTCATCGGCGTGATCCTCGCCAACACCCACTCGTTTGATTACGCCATTCTGTACGTCGGATCCATGGGCGTGCTGGGCCTGTGCTCCTATCTGTTTATCGTCGGGCCGCTGGACCGCTTGACGCTGGCTCCGCGCATCGCTTGATTTAACATCTTGGCGAGGATTCGCCACCGCTGTTTCGCATCATACTCCTGCGAAACAGCGGTCTTTTCATCCGTCATACCCGGTGAACAGAGTGGATAATGTCAGCGCCAAAAGTCCTTTCTCATACCGCCAGCGCTCTTGCTTGCCGTCGACACACCAAATTACAGGCATAAAAAAACCCGCTTTATGCGCTGAGGAATCCCCAGTAATGGGCGGGTAAAAAAAGACAGGCATAGAGTTTTGTGATCTA
>NZ_PTRE01000076.1 GCF_002965065.1 Escherichia sp. MOD1-EC7003 | reverse complement strand
CGGCTTAGGTTCGGCTCCGCGAAACAAGAATCCTCGCCCTTTAGGGCGGGGAGTACGTCAAATGCCCTGCGAACTTCATTGGTGTCTACATGCGCCAGCGCTGCTTCTATCACATCAGGATCAAAGCCTTCTTCGTTGGCTGCGGTGCTGAATATGGCCCGTAACCCGTGGGAAACAAGGACGCCTTGATACCCCATACGTCTTAACGCAGCATTGGCGCTTTGGCTGCTCATAGGTAATGTCGGTTTTTTAAAGCTGGGGAACACATATTCACGATGGGCGCTAATAGGCTTCATTGCTTCCAGCACGGCTAATGCCTGCTCACATAAGGGAATGATGTGATCCCGGCGCATCTTCATGCGACCTGCTGGAATCGTCCAGGTTTTATCCGTCAGGTTGATTTCTTCCCATCTTGTTTCTGCTGCCTCTACAGGTCGCGTGACGGTCAAAAGCTGCCATTCAATGAGTAATCGCGTTTGCCGCTCTATGCTGGCAATGGATAGTGTCTGCATGAGGTCGGGTAACTGCTCCGGCCTGATGGTTGGCATATGTTTTTTAACTGGGGTAGGGAAGGCCTTTCTGACATTTGAGGCGGTATTGATCTCTATCAGTCCACTATTGGCGGCAAAATCCATAACTTCATTGATGCGCTGTAGAACGCGTTTTAGTGTTTCAAGATTGCCCCGTGCTTTAATCGGTTCCAGAACGGTGACGAACTTACGGGCCGTCAGTTCGTTAATGGGAGTATTTCCAATGTCAGGGAATACGTACTTTTCCAGTGAACGCCATATGTCTTTGATGGTATTGGCAGCAAGGTTTTGGCTTTTTTTCATCTCGTACCAGTCAGCGGCGACCTTTTGGAATGTGTTCCCCCGGCGCAGTTCCTCTGCTTCACGTTTTTGTTGTTGGTGGTGTTGTGGATCAATATCTCGGGCCAAAAGCGATTTAGCTTTCTCTCTACGTTCTCTGGCATCAGCTAAAGAAAGATCAGGATAATTACCAAGAGTCCATGTAGTCCGCTTGCCAGTATCAGGCTTGTAGTAACGAAGTTGCCATGTCTTCACCCCCGAAGGTTTTACGATCAGAATTAATCCACCACCATCGGTAAGCGTGATTTCTTTATCGGGAGCTTTGGCATTTTTTATTTGAGTGGCGGTGAGTGGGGCGGTTTTGATGGCCATAGGACTAGCTCGCTTGGGACTTGGTAATGTTTTGGGACTAGGATTTTTAGGACTAGCCGCTATCTAGTCCCAAATTTAGTCCCAAAAATTCCGGCTGTAAACGGTTAATACCGATTACTACAGGTATTAAAAAACCCGCAAACTCAGAGAGAATGCGGGTTCTTAAGGGGTTTCCGTATGTATCCGATACATCCAGAATAATGATTTGGTCGGCACGAGAGGATTTGAACCTCCGACCCCCGACACCCCATGACGGTGCGCTACCAGGCTGCGCTACGTGCCGACTTGTGGCGCTAATACTACCGTTTTCCACAACGATTGCAAGTAAGATATTTTGCTAACTGATTTATAATTAATCAGTTAGCAATAAAACGCTTCTCGTCTGTCAGCACTTGCAATAACAAACTTAACTGTGGCTTTTCATCTTTCACTCTTTCACCACGTAAGTTGTAAGTGCGGTATTTACCGTTATTGTTCAGCACTAGCGTCTTTTTCGGGGTAGTAATTGCCAGCGTATTGTTATCCGCAGCTGTAACCCAGTAATGACGGCGTTGAGAGTTGAACAAATCCTGACCTTGCGAATATTCGCTGGCAGGTGTGCTGACATGTAGCAGGCGTTGCATCAGCGTCGTCATCAGATCGGTATGATCGGTCAGAGCATTAATACGCTGTGCTGGTGTGCCAGGCCAGTGAATCACTAATGGAACCTGAAGATGACCGTGGGACCAGTCAAAGGTTTCTTCCTCTTCGCTCAGCGGAATTCCTCGACCGGCAGTGATAATTACCACTGTATTACCCAGTTTGCCGGAATCACGCAGTGCATTTAGTACGCGGTTGATCTGGTCATCAACATTGCCTGCCGCCCGGCTATATTTCCGTGCAAATGCCTGCTGATTGCTGTCGTCAATGTTGGTGCCATTGAAAGAGACCCACGAGAACCAGCGGTTATCTTCTTGTGCGTAGCGGCCCAGCCAGTTGATCCACTGCGTGGCGGTCTGCTCGTCGGATTGGGTATGTACGCTCGGCATCGAGAAATCTGACAACAATGCCTGGCGATACAGTGGGCTGGTAAAGCCATCTGACGAGAATAATCCCAGCTGATAGCCTTGCTGATTAAGCGCAGTAATTAACGCCGCAGGGGTATGGGTCGACAGAATGCCGTCCATATAGCTTGGCGAGATGCCATAAAACAGGCCAAAGATGCCATTGTCAGTGGTGTTGCCAGAGCTCATATGGCGCGTGAACGAAATATTTTGCTCAGCAAAACCTGCCAGTGCAGGCATCTGCTTCTCGAAGCGAGAGTAGTTCAAGCCATCGACAGTAATCAACAGCACATTCTGCCCGGTCCCCATATCGTGATAGCGCAGTTCGCTTAACGGATACTGAACGGAAACGGCGTCGGGATTACCTTGCTCAATGAGACGGCGTTGATACTCTTGTGCATCAAGCAAACCATGTTTCTCAAGAAAGCGTCGTGCCGTCATCGGGTACGAAAGCGGCAGGTTAGCGCGCTGCATGGTGATCGGGCGATAGAAGTTGGCATCGGCCCAGATATACACCACATGCGAGGCGATAAAAGCGATAAATAAGAATGCGGCCAGCGGGCGTGCGAAGCGCCGACGACGCGTAAGGCTGCGTAACTTTTGCCAGCTCCACGTCGCAAACACCAGTTCAAGCAATAAAATAACTGGCACACTGATGAACATCAGCTGCCAGTCGCGCGCCATCTCATTTTCGTCCGGGTTGATAACCAGCTGCCAGACGATGGGATTAAGATGGAGATGAAAACGAGTAAAGACTTCGCTATCGATCAGTAATAGCGTCATTCCCGCTGTTGCCAGTATGACGGACAAAAACCTCATCAGCCTCTGGGAGCCGACGATAAAGGTCAGCGGGAAGAGGAGCAGCAAGTAGGTGGCAAACACCAGGAAGCTGAAATGGCCGATAATGCTAACGTAGGAATAAATGCGACCAGCAAGCGTTGTCGGCCAGTCGGCGATAAACAGGTAACGGCTGCCTATGACGAGCGAAAGCAGAATATTGAACAGTGCAAACCAGTGCCCCCAACTGACCATCTGGGAGACTTTTTCACGGTAGCGCTGACGATGAGTTACCATAACCTGTTATCTGTTTCCCTTAGTGCGCTTTGTCTTCGTTGATAGAGGACTGTAGGGCGCGGGCAAAAGAGTTGGCAATTGCCTGGCGTTGGGCCGGGGCAATGCTGGTATTGATAAGGTTAGTGACCATGTTGCCTAACACCATCAGGGAAAGGTCGGTCGGAGCCTTATGTTTTTCCAGTACGTTGAGCAGCTCTGCGAGCAATTGTTCAACCTGTTCATCACTGTAGCGGGAAATTTGTGGCATAAATCGAAATCAGTTAGTTGATGAAAGGGCAACATATTACCGTAGCAACGGTTTTTTTTCTGCTTTTTTATGCTTTAAATCATTCTCGTTACGCTGCCTTCTGTAAAATGACCGCCATCTTTTATTGCGTCGCTTAATCGGCGGTGGTTGAATACCGCCCGGTCTTAAAGGAGAGTTTATCATGAGTCTGGATATCAACCAGATTGCTCTGCACCAGCTTATCAAGCGTGATGAGCAGAACCTTGAGTTGGTGTTGCGCGATTCATTGCTGGAACCGACAGAAACCGTCGTTGAGATGGTGGCAGAACTGCATCGGGTCTATAGCGCCAAAAATAAAGCATACGGCTTGTTCAGCGAAGAGAGTGAACTGGCGCAGACGCTGCGCTTACAGCGTCAGGGTGAAGAGGATTTTCTGGCCTTTAGCCGCGCGGCAACTGGTCGCCTGCGTGACGAATTAGCGAAATATCCTTTTGCTGACGGCGGCTTCGTGCTGTTTTGCCACTACCGTTATCTGGCGGTGGAGTATCTGCTGGTGGCAGTTCTGAGCAATCTGAGCAGTATGCGCGTTAACGAAAATCTCGACATCAACCCAACCCATTATCTTGATATCAATCATGCGGATATTGTTGCGCGTATCGATTTAACCGAATGGGAAACCAATCCAGAGTCGACCCGGTATCTCACTTTTCTGAAAGGGCGAGTAGGGCGCAAAGTAGCCGATTTCTTCATGGACTTCCTCGGTGCCAGTGAAGGGCTGAACGCGAAAGCGCAAAACCGTGGTCTGTTACAGGCGGTCGATGATTTTACTGCCGAAGCACAACTGGATAAAGCCGAACGGCAGAACGTACGCCAGCAGGTTTATAGTTACTGTAATGAGCAGCTGCAGGCAGGTGAAGAGATCGAGCTGGAGTCGCTGTCGAAAGAGCTGGCAGGCGTCAGTGAAGTGAGCTTCACGGAGTTTGCGGCTGAAAAAGGCTACGAGCTGGAAGAGAGCTTCCCGGCAGACCGTAGCACGTTGCGTCAGTTGACGAAGTTTGCCGGTAGCGGCGGTGGCTTGACTATTAACTTTGATGCGATGCTGTTGGGAGAACGGATTTTCTGGGATCCGGCGACCGATACCCTGACCATTAAAGGCACGCCACCGAACCTGCGCGATCAATTGCAGCGCCGGACGTCTGGCGGAAACTAAATCTCCGGCTTTAACGTTTTTTCGGAGAAACTGTCGCAGGATAATCATAATTATGGTCAATCAATAAGGTAACTTACTGATTGACTTTTCATCTGAAGATAGTGTTTTTGTTATTAAATTAAGTGTTGTAATAAATATTCTCCCCAGCATCATTTTACTCTTCCAGTTGTTTTTGTGAACTGTAACACTAGAAATTTTACCCTGCTTATATTAAGGTTGCTTGGTGTAATACTCGATTATTTGTTTTTCTCATATGAAAAATATTTTTAATGACAATGTTACCGTTGTTGCATCTTACCCTTTATATTAATTGACCATATGAATGATTTTAAGGATTAATCGCATGGAGCAAGAAAATCCTGAAGATAAAAAGTGTTGCCAACCGAAAAAAACTTTCTCTTTAACCAGAAAGTTAATGGTATGTTTTGTTTTTACTCTTATTGTATTCAGTGGTTGTTTATTTGTAGTTATGAATACAGTCATTCACAGCACCAGTACAGACAGCTTTTGCCTGAGTTGTCATGAAATGAAAGACAACATCCTTACTGAAAGCTTTAAGACATCCATTCATGGCAGTAATCGTACTGGTGTGAAGGTCGCTTGCGCCGATTGCCATATCCCTGATGAGTTCGTCCCTAAGATGATCAGAAAAGCCCATGCGGTTAAAGAAGTTTGGGGTCATATGACTGGTGTAATCGATACGCCTGAAAAATTTGATGCACATCGTGGCGAAATGGCAAAAGCTGAATGGGCAAGAATGAGAGCAAACGATTCGCAGGAATGCAGAAACTGTCACGATATTTCAAAGTTACAGAAAAAATTTATGGCGCCATTTCATGAAGCTTCTCTTAAAGAAGGTAAAACGTGCATTGACTGTCATGCCGGCATTGCCCATAAATTGCCTGCGGTTTCAACAGCGGCTCATTAGTAGTTAATAAAGAATGTAATGGTTGTCTGGTTTCAAATAAAAACAAAAAGGGTTTCATGTTGATTTAATTATTTATGTAAAAGGACCATGTTATGAGGAAGCTACAAAAGGGTCTCTTATTAGCTGGGGTATTAACGGCGCTTTCCCTAAGCGCCTATGCTGACAGAAATATGAATAAGATCCCGCATGTTAATTTGTCGAATCCATCCGTCGAACCGACTAGTGAGAGAGTAATCCAAACAGATATTGTTGTTATTGGTGGTGGGCTTTCTGGTATGTCCGCTGGATTGACAGCGGTTCAGGGGGGAGCCAAAGTCGTCATTTTTGAAAAGTTACCTAGTCTTGGTGGGGCTGGAGTCTATCCTGAAGGTAGTTTAGGCATCGGCACCCTGATGCAGAAAAAAGAGGGGAAAGGCGCTACGCTGAATCAGGCCTTTGGTAAGGCGATCGATTTCCATCACTGGCGAGCTAATGCCAGCGCATTGCACACGTTAATGAAAAACTCAGGTGAAACCATCGATTGGGTTGCCAGTAATGGCGTTGAGTTCACTACCTTAAAAACCACCATTTATCCTCAGTCAGATTCATTATGGACCTGGCATATGTATAAGCATAACGGAGCGTCCGTTACGAAAAGCTTTTACAAGAAGATCCTTGATGGCGGTGGCCAAATCTATACCGAAACTCCTGTTAAGAAGATCATTCGCGACAAACAAAGCGGCGATGTGGTTGGCGTCGAAGCCGTTAATAGCGTAACAGGGGAAAAAATCATTGCCTATGGCAAAGGTGTGATTGTAGCAACCGGTGGTTTTGCCAATAACCGTGACATGATTGAAAAATACATCACTGATGTTAATCAGAAAAACATGGTGCCGGTAAAACTGCGTGGCCCACTGATTGATGGACGCGAAGGCGATGGCATCAAAATGGGGCAAGACATTGGTGCGGATACTGCCGGGATGCAAACCATTGCTGGCAATAGTCCCTATGTCGATCAGGATCCCCCTATCCGCCAGTTTAACGGTGCGGATTACCAAAAACAGGCCAGAACCTCATTAAGCCAGCCATTCCTGTGGATTAACAGACAAGGCGAGCGTTTCTTTGATGAGTCTCTCGGTTCCAGTTTTACCCTCGTTTACAACGCCATCACCATGAATGGTGGAGTAATGTACTCCGTTTGGGATGACGCAATGCGTCAGAAGATGGTTAACGAAGGACCGGTCACACCGTTTAACGCCATCGTTTTGCCGGGGCAACCGATGAAGGCCCTGGATCAGGCCATTGAGATCGGCATGAAAGAAGGGTGGTTGTTTAAAGGTGAAACGCTGGATGACCTGGCAAAACAGATCAATGTACCTGCAGACAATCTGAAAGCAACGATTGCGAAAGTGAACAAGTATACGGACGAAGGTTTTGACCCTGACTGGGGACGCAAGAAAGAACATTTGTTTAAATTCCAGGACAAGGGGCCGTATTACGCCGTGAAAGGTATTCGTGCCTACTTCCTGACGCTGGGTGGTTTGAAAATGAACAGCGATTTGCAGGTCTACGATACCAATGAGAAGATCATCCCTGGTCTGTATGTTGTCGGGCAGGATATGGGGGGACTTTATGACAGTTCTTATGATTTGGTGTTAGAAGGTTCGGCATCTGGTTTTGCCTTAACATCAGGACGTATGGCGGCAAAACATATCATTAGTACCAGAATGCAGACGCAAGGAGGTGGCAAGTGAGCAAGTTATTGAAGAACGTTGTCACAATCATTCTGGCAGGTGTGTTGTGTAGTGTAATCGGTATGGTCTCTGCCAGTGCTCAAGAAATTGTTGGCATGAAGATGCATAAAACGATAGGGCTTGAGTGCAATAATTGTCATGTCGATGATGTAAAAGCTAACAAGAATATGACGCCAACCTGTGTTAGCTGCCATGCGCCTGGTGAGCGTTATTATCATGGTAAGAAAGATTCAGAAGGTAACCCTGTGTTAAAAGAGTACCCGGAGTCGGGTAAAACACGTGTTGCTTCTTTCCATGACTCGCATGGTGGGGAAATTCGTTGTACGGTATGCCATACGTCACATGAGAAGGAACCACAGCCACTGTATTGCAATAACTGTCACCAGTTTGATGTGAAGATTAAGTAGCTTTTGGTCTTTATCAGTCACTAAAAAAGAAAACGGCCCGTAAAGGCCGTTTTCTTTTATTCAACTTATTCAGCGATTAAGCACGAACAAAGTCGATGTGCTGCAGCTTCGGTTTGTACGGGTGACGCTGTACGTCCTGAGCTTTAACTTTGATTTCTTTACCGTCAACAACGATGGTCAGAACTTCGCTGTAGAATTCAGCTTTAACTTGCATGTTCATGACTTTGTCGTGATCCAGCTCAATAGCCAGTGGCGCTTCGTTGCCACCGTAAATGATTGCCGGGAATTTGTTAGCGGCACGCAGGCGGCGGCTCGCACCCTTACCCTGCTCTTTACGTACTTCTGCGTTGATAGTAAACATTTATTTCTCTCTTAAATGATTCCTGCTACAGGCGACCCAGCAACAGGTAAGTGATCTGCTTTGCGTATGCAAAAGCGGGCGAGATTCTATACTCAATCGCCTTATACATCAATCAAAACTACCATTATCCGCGTAATTCGTGCGCCCGACGAAAACGACCTTCGTAATCGAACACTTTTTCACGCACTTGCCAGTACTGACCTTTCATGCGGGCGACGACAAAATCCGGATGTCGTAGTAAGGCTTGCTGGGCGAGGATATCGGCGGCGGTGATCCAGCGCAGAGGGATGCCCGGTGTGCGCGTATGCGGGCGGATAAAAAGCTGCTCGAAGGCAGTACGCTGGGCAGGTGTTTGTAGACGGAAACGCTCACTCACATCCGCGCCGTCTTCATCGTAATAGGTGATTTTCAGCCATTCACCTTTCTCATCATACCCATGCTGCAAAGACATGCCGCTACAGCGTAATACCAGCGCGTCTTTCAGTCGTAGCGCCGCTTTTAACATATCGTCCGGATCAACCAGTACCGTGTCACATTCGCGGCAGCGGCGGGCAGCAATATCATTTTCTGCGTTACATTGCGGGCAATTTTTAAAACGGAAACGGAAGTCACACTGTTCGCGATGACCGTCGTCATCTTCAAACCATCCCTGACAACGACGACCAAAGTGCTCAATCAATGTGCCGTCGGCGGTCGTTTTCCCCCAAAAGGTGTTAGCAAAGCCGCAGGCAGGGCAGAAAACCTGCACCGGGACGTTGTCACTTTTGCCTTTTGGTGTACCGACCTCCGGCGCGTAGAGATCGTGGGGATTACCCGCATAATCAAGAATTAAGCAACCAGTCTTGCCGGGAGCCAAACGTAAACCGCGCCCGACAATTTGTTGGTAAAGGCTCACTGATTCGGTAGGACGCAGAATGGCGATAAGATCGACGTGCGGGGCGTCAAATCCGGTGGTCAGTACCGCGACGTTGACCAGATAGCGAAAACGCTGAGCTTTAAAATCTTCAATTAATACATCGCGCTCAGCGCCGGGTGTGTCGCCAGTAATCAGTGCTGAATCTTCGGCGGGCAGCAATCCCACAATCTCTTTTGCGTGTTCGACCGTTGCGGCGAAAATCATCACCCCTTTACGCGTTGCGGCGAACTCCATAATCTGGCTGACGATGTGTGGTGTAATACGTTGTTGTTTTTTCAGCTCGCGGTTGAGATCGGCTTCGCTGAACAGCCCGTTGCTCTGTGCCTGCAAGCGGCTGAAATCGTATTGCACTACTGGCATATCCAGCCGTTCTGGCGGCGTCAGATAGCCGTGTTTAATCATATAACGCAGCGGCAGCTCATAAATGCAGTCACGGAAAAGGGCTTTCTCATCGCCGCGTACCATGCCGTGATAATGGAACTGATAAATCCAGCCTTTGCCCAGCCGAAAAGGCGTGGCAGTCAGCCCGAGCAGGCGTAAGTAGGGATTCACCTTGGTCAGATGAGTAAGGATTTGCTGATACTGGCTCTCTTCATCGTCACCAATACGGTGACATTCATCGACAATCAACAGCGAAAATTCACCCTGAAAGGCATCAAGATTACGGGCGACCGACTGCACGCTGCCAAATACCACTTTGCCGTGGCTCTCTTTACGCTTCAGCCCGGCGGCAAAAATATCGGCTTCCAGCCCCAATGCCTGGTATTTAGCATGGTTTTGCGCCACCAGTTCTTTAACGTGTGCCAGCACCAGCACGCGACCACGCGCCAGCCGCGCCAGTTCCGCTATCACCAGGCTTTTACCTGCCCCGGTGGGTAGCACAATAACGGCAGGGGTTTTATGACGACGAAAATGGTTGAGCGTGGCATCCACGGCTTCTTGCTGATATGGGCGAAGTGTAAAAATCATGGTCTCGCGTAGGTAGATTATTCAGCTAATAGTATGCCACGGATCTTTTTCCCTTGAGGGAAGTTATTAGACCGTTATACTGGACAGACAACAGTTCAGATTTTCGGGCCAAAGCCCGACCTCCGTTTTTTTACAGGCAAAATCACACACATGCGACTTGATAAATTTATCGCACAGCAACTCGGCGTTAGCCGTGCTATTGCCGGGCGTGAAATCCGCGGCAATCGTGTCACCGTCGATGGCGAAATCGTCCGTAATGCAGCTTTCAAACTGCTCCCTGAACATGATGTAGCTTACGATGGCAACCCGCTGGCACAGCAACACGGTCCACGTTACTTCATGCTCAATAAGCCTCAGGGCTATGTTTGCTCCACGGACGATCCTGATCACCCAACGGTGCTCTATTTTCTTGATGAACCGGTAGCGTGGAAACTGCACGCCGCAGGGCGTCTGGATATCGATACCACCGGTCTGGTGTTGATGACAGATGATGGTCAGTGGTCGCACCGTATTACTTCTCCGCGCCATCATTGCGAGAAGACCTATCTGGTGACGCTGGAATCACCCGTAGCTGACGATACGGCAGAGCAATTTGCTAAAGGCGTGCAGCTGCATAACGAAAAAGATCTCACTAAGCCGGCGGTGCTGGAAGTGATTACCCCAACGCAGGTTCGTCTGACCATCAGCGAAGGGCGTTATCATCAGGTGAAACGCATGTTCGCCGCCGTGGGTAACCATGTGGTTGAGCTGCATCGTGAACGTATTGGCGGCATTACGCTGGATGCTGATTTAGCCCCCGGTGAATATCGTCCGTTGACTGAAGAAGAAATTGCCAGCGTCATCTAACTTTTCAATGACTTTCAGGAGCCCGTTGTGACCACCCGACAGCATTCGTCGTTTGCTATTGTTTTTATCCTTGGCCTGCTGGCCATGTTGATGCCGCTGTCGATTGATATGTATCTGCCCGCGCTACCGGTAATTTCATCGCAGTTTGGCGTACCGGCGGGCAGTACGCAGATGACCCTGAGTACTTATATTCTGGGCTTTGCGTTGGGGCAGTTAATCTACGGGCCGATGGCAGACAGCTTCGGGCGTAAGCCAGTGGTTCTTGGCGGTACGCTGGTGTTTGCCGCCGCCGCGGTGGCGTGTGCGCTGGCACAAACCATCGATCAGCTGATTGTGATGCGTTTCTTCCACGGGCTGGCGGCGGCTGCGGCCAGCGTGGTTATCAATGCCCTGATGCGCGATATCTACCCGAAAGAAGAGTTCTCACGGATGATGTCGTTTGTCATGCTGGTAACGACCATTGCACCGCTGATGGCACCGATTGTTGGCGGCTGGGTGCTGGTGTGGCTGAGCTGGCATTACATTTTCTGGATCCTCGCCGTGGCGGCGATTCTGGCTTCAGCCATGATCTTCTTCCTGATTAAAGAAACCTTACCACCGGAGCGTCGCCAGCCTTTTCACATTCGTACCACTATCGGTAACTTTGCTGCGCTGTTCCGTCATAAGCGTGTCCTGAGTTACATGCTGGCCAGTGGTTTCAGCTTTGCCGGAATGTTCTCGTTCTTGAGCGCCGGACCCTTTGTTTACATTGAAATTAACCATGTCGCGCCGGAAAACTTTGGTTATTACTTTGCGCTAAACATTGTTTTCCTGTTCGTGATGACCATCTTTAACAGCCGCTTCGTCCGCCGTATTGGTGCGTTAAATATGTTCCGCTCGGGGTTGTGGATACAATTTATTATGGCGGCGTGGATGGTCATCAGCGCGCTGCTGGGGCTGGGATTCTGGTCGCTGGTGGTTGGCGTTGCGGCATTTGTAGGCTGCGTGTCGATGGTGTCATCCAATGCGATGGCGGTCATTCTTGATGAGTTTCCCCATATGGCGGGAACGGCATCTTCGCTGGCAGGAACCTTCCGTTTTGGTATCGGGGCAATTGTTGGCGCCTTGCTTTCTCTTGCGACCTTTAACTCTGCATGGCCGATGATTTGGTCAATTGCATTCTGCGCAACCAGCTCCATTCTCTTCTGTCTGTATGCCAGTAGGCCGAAAAAACGGTGATCTATTGCACAACGAGGAAGCGAAAAGGCTTCCTTTGTTGATGCATGTCAACCACGAATCTATCATTCTCCCCGATATATGTTTATTTTATGTAAAATCAATTTATGTAAAAAGTCACATCATTGTAGTTAAAAAGGTTGAGTTAGATCGCAGAAACGGGTACATATAGCCCCGCAAACGTGACCACGCCCGCAGATATTATTTAAATCAGAGCCATAGAGGCCACGCAGGCGAGGCATCAATCTTTACGATCTGTATAAAGACTGATTGTTGATGATGTGTTAAAATTGATGTAAATAAATTGTGAATTAAATGTACTCCCGGGGAAATTAAGTGACTTCATTACAACTCTCAATCGTCCATCGACTGCCGCAGAACTATCGCTGGTCTGCTGGTTTTGCAGGTTCGAAGGTTGAACCGATTCCGCAAAATGGATCGTGCGGTGACAACAGCCTGGTGGCGCTTAAATTGCTTAGTCCGGATGGTGATAATGCATGGTCGGTGATGTACAAACTAAGCCAGGCGTTAAGCGACATTGAAGTTCCATGTTCGGTACTGGAGTGTGAAGGTGAGCCGTGCCTGTTTGTAAATCGCCAGGATGAGTTTGCTGCAACATGCCGATTGAAAAATTTTGGTGTGGCAATTGCCGAACCCTTTTCAAATTACAATCCTTTTTAAGCGTCAGCTTAACGCCAGTAGCTGACGCGTATACTCCTGCTGCGGTGCGGCAAACACGCGCGCGCACGGCCCTTGTTCCACGACTTCCCCTTGTCGCAGTACGATAACCTGATGACATAACGCGCGGACAACGTGCAAATCGTGGCTGATAAATAAATAGGCCAGTTGATGCTTTTGTTGCAATGATTTCAATAGCGTCAATATTTGCGCCTGTACCGTTTTGTCGAGTGATGATGTCGGTTCATCAAGTATGATCAGCGAGGGCTTAAGAATTAATGCCCTGGCAATCGCAATACGTTGCCGCTGACCACCAGAGAACTCTGCCGGATAACGGTGGCGTGTTTCAGGATCTAATCCCACTTCATGCATCACGGCTTTAACTTGTTCTTCGCGTTGCGCGGCAGAAAGTACCGGTTGATGAACGCGTAACCCTTCCTCGATAATCTGCAACACGTTTAGACGTGGGTTGAGTGAGGAGTTCGGATCTTGAAAAACCACCTGAATTCGATGGCGAATCGGCAACAACTGGCGACGATTTAAATTTTGCAATGGCTGACCGTCAAAGACGATGCTGCCCTGAGAGTTAATCAACCGTAGCAGCGCCAGTCCTGTTGTGCTTTTGCCGGAACCAGATTCGCCCACTAAGCCCAGCGTTTCACCTGCATGCAGCGTAAAACTGATATTCTTCACCACCACGTTATGATCGACAATACGTTTCAGAATTCCTTTGTGGATTGGGAAGGCAACCTGAAGTTGTTCTACATCAAGCAACGTCGAGGCAGGTTCTGGCAATGGCACCGGCTCGCCCGATGGTTCACTGTTGAGCAGCGTTTGTGTATAAGGATGCGCAGGGGAGGAAAGTAGTGCGGCGGCGCGATTTACCTCCACACAACGACCGTTTTGCATGACCGCTACGTTATGGGCCAGTTTTCTGACAATGCTGAGGTTATGAGTAATAAACAGCATGCCCATATTCAGTTCGCCTTGCAGTTCACGCAACAGCTGTAGGATCTGCGCCTGGACAGAGACGTCCAGTGCGGTAGTCGGTTCATCGGCAATTAATAATTCCGGTCGCGTTAACAGCGCCATTGCAATCATCACCCGCTGGCGTTCGCCGCCGGAGAGCTGATGCGGGTAATCTGTCAGTCGTTTTGCTGCCTGACGGATACCGACGCGATCAAGGCAGTTGAGAATTTCGCCACGCGCCGCTTCCCGACGCATTCCGCGGTGGAGTGAAAGCACTTCATAAAGCTGTTTTTCCAGAGTATGCAATGGATTTAACGACACCATCGGCTCCTGAAAAATCATGGCGATCTTACTACCGCGTACGCCGCGCAATGTTTGCTCGCTGGCATGAAGCAGCGATTCGCCATGAAAACGAATATCGCCAGAGAGATATTCAACCGGTGGGGAAGGGAGCAGACGTAAAATTGACAGCGCGGTAACGCTCTTACCTGAACCTGATTCCCCCACCAGCGCCAGCGTTTCGCCAGCCTCTATCTGTAGTGAAACATCATTCACTACGGTACGAACAGTTTGCTGATGGCGAAAACCCACCGACAGATTTTCAATCGCTAACAGAGTTTGCGTCATGCTACACCGCCTTATTAGGATCAAATGCGTCGCGGACTGCTTCACCAATAAAGATCAGCAAAGACAACAATATCGCCACCGATAAGAAAGCGGTGATCCCAAGCCACGGGGCCTGAAGGTTATTTTTCCCTTGTAACAGTAGTTCGCCGAGTGACGGTGAACCGAGCGGCAGACCGAAGCCGAGGAAATCGAGCGAGGTCAGGGTGGTTATCGAACTACATAAAATAAACGGTAAAAAGGTGAGGGTAGCGACCATGGCATTTGGCAATATATGACGCAGGATGATATTGCAATCGCTGACACCAAGCGCCTGCGCCGCGCGGATGTAGTCGAAATTACGGGTCCGTAAAAATTCTGCCCGCACCACGCCGACCAGACTCATCCAGCCAAACAAGATGGTAATTGCCAGCAGCCACCAGAAGTTAGGCTGTACGACGCTGGAAAGTAGAATAATTAAAAACAGCGTCGGCATCCCCGACCATACTTCAATAAAGCGTTGCCCCCAGAGATCCACTTTCCCACCGTAATAACCTTGTAGCGCTCCCGCCAGCACGCCCATTACACTGGAACAGAGTGTCAACAGAAGACCAAACAGAATCGAGATCCGCGTGCCATACAGAATGCGTGCCAGCACATCGCCGCCGTTGGCATCCGTTCCCAGCCAGTTTTGCCGGGAAGGTGGGGAAGGGAAGGGCATGTCGGTAGAAAAGTTGATACTGGTAGCGCCAAAGCGAATCGGTGCCCACAGTACCCATCCGTTATTTTCCAGCCGTTGTTTCAGCCACGGGTCCTGATAATCAGCCTGACTTGCCAGCGGGCCGCCAAAATCACTCTCACTGTAGTTTTTCAGCAACGGGAAATACCAACTGCCGTCATAACGCACCAGCAACGGTTTATCGTTGGCGATCAGTTCAGAACACAAACTCAAACCAAACAAGACGAGGAAAATCCATAACGACCAGTAGCCGCGACGGTTATGACGAAAACGCGCCCAACGGGCCTGATTGACGGAGCTGAGTCGCGACATTAACGTCCCTCAAAATCTATACGCGGATCGACCAGCGTATAGCTGATATCACTGACAATATTCAGCAGCAGGCCAATCAGGGTGAAAATATACAAGGTACCAAACATTACAGGATAATCGCGCGAGACGGTCGCTTCGTAGCCCAGTAAGCCAAGACCATTGAGCGAAAACATCACCTCAATGAGCAGCGAGCCGGTGAAAAACATGCTGATAAACGTCGCCGGAAAACCGGCAATCACCAGCAGCATGGCGTTGCGGAACACATGTTTCCAGAGAATATTTTTCTCACTTACCCCTTTCGCACGTGCGGTCACCACGTATTGCTTGCGCACTTCATCAAGGAATGCGTTTTTTGTCAGCATGGTCAGCGCCGCAAAGCCGCCAATCACAGTCGCCAGCACCGGTAGCGTGATATGCCACAGATAATCGGTGATTTTCTGATACCACGGCAGCGCATCAAAGTTAGCGGAAACCAGGCCGCGCAGAGGGAACAGGTCGAAATAGCTGCCGCCCGCGAAGAAGACAATCAGCAGGATGGCAAACAAAAAGGCCGGAATGGCGTAGCCGATGATGATAAATGCGCTACTCCAGACGTCAAAGCGGCTACCGTTATAAACCGCTTTGCGAATGCCTAACGGAATCGACACCAGATAGATAATCAGCGTACTCCACAATCCGAGGGTGATGGAAACCGGCAGACTGTTTTTAATCAGCGTCAGCACCGAGGCGCTACGAAACAGGCTGTCGCCAAAATCAAAGCGGATGTAGTCCCAGAGCATTTTGAAGTAACGTTCGTGGATCGGCTTATCGAAACCGTAGCGATGAGTGATCTCGGCGATCACTTCTGGATCTAATCCGCGTCCACCACGATAATTACTGTCGCTGATATTGCCGACGCCCGTTTGCGCATGGCTGGCACGAACGCCTTCGCCGCCTGCGCCGGGTAATACTCCGGCATTACCAAATTCAATGGCGGCGATGGCCTGATCGACCGGCCCGCCAGGCGCAATTTGCACGATGAAAAAGTTGATGGTGATAATTGCCCACAACGTTGGGATCACCAGCAACAGACGACGAATCAGGTAAGTGACCATCTACTCTCCCTGTTGTCTGGCTGAGGGCAGTTTGGCCGCTTTATTAACGTCATACCACCAGGTATCGATACCCAGGCTGTAAACAGGGCGCACAGCGGGTTGGGAGAATTTATCCCACCAGGCGAGACGGTCTTTTGCCATGTACCACATCGGCAGCATGTAATAATTCCACGTTAATACGCGGTCCAGTGCGCGCCCCAACGGCAGTAATTTTTCTTTATTTCCCTGGGCGGCAATAATTTGGTTGATCAGTGAATCAATCACCGGACTTTGCACGCCGGGGGCATTATAAGTGGAATTGATATATTCCGATGACCAGGAAATCTGTAAATCGGAACTGGGCCACGGCATCGCCCTCCATAGGCGCGGCATCATGTCATAGTCGCGGCTGCGCATACGGTTGGTGATTTGCGAGTTATCCACCTTGCGAATGTCCATGTTGATACCCAGCCGTTGCAGGCTGTGCTGGAACGGCAATACCCACTGACTATTGCTACTCGAAGGAAGTAATAATTCAAAGCTGAGTGGCTGACCCGTAGTGGCATTAACGCGTTGCTGACCCTTCAACACCCAACCTGCATCGTAGAGAAGTTTGTCGGCTTTTAACAGGTTGTCACGATCGTAGCCATCGCCTTTGGATACCGGCGGCTGGTAGATTTGTGTGAAGACTTCTGGCGGTAGATCTTTTTTCATTGGTGCCAGAAGCACCAGCTCAGCGGCGTCGGGGTAATTTCTGGCCGCGTATTCGGTATTCTGAAAATAACTGTTCGTGCGACTCCAGGCATTGTAAAACAACGCCTTATTCATCCATTCAAAGTCAAAGGCGAGAGTAAGGGCTTCCCGAACCCGGCGATCGCTGAATACCGGACGTTGAATATTAAACGCCAGCCAGCGCGTATCCTGGGCTGATTCGTTCTTTTGCTCATCTTTGATGATGTATTTTTTATCGAAATTTTTACCGGTATAGCGCGTGGCCCAGTTTTTGGCATCGTTTTCCAATCGCAAATCAAAAGCACCGGCTTTAAATGCTTCAAAGGCGACATTATCATCGAGGTAATAATCGTAGCGAATGGTGTCGAAATTCCAGCGTCCACGGTTTACCGGTAAGTTTGCTGCCCAGTAATCTTTCACGCGGGAATAGACAATATTTTGTCCCATTTTCCAGGACGTAATGCGGTACGGACCACTGGCAAGCGGAGGCGTGGCGAGCGGGTCGCTAAGTTTGTGGTCCTTCCAGTACTTTTCTGGAAATACCGGCAGCGAAAACAGACTCAGCATATCTTCTTTGCCGGGTTTAGTTAACTCAATGCGCACGGTTAACGGTGCAATGGCTTTGACGGTGGTGCCTTTGTAGACCAGACGAAATTGCGGCACGCCTTCGGTCATAAATTTTTGAAAAGTGAACTCAACATCGCGGGCAGTAATGGGTGAACCATCATGAAAACGGGCGCGTGGATTAATAGCGACCTCCACCCAGGAATAATCGTCAGCATAGCGTGCGCTTTCGGCAATCAGCGGGTAATAACTGCCAGGCTCGTCATCGGAAGTAGTAAATAGCGTGTCGTACAACTGCTCGGTGCGTGCGCCGGGGTTGCCGCGCAGTGCATAGCGATTGAAATTATCGAAGGTGCCGAGGGCTGACAATGTTATCTGCCCGCCTTTTGGCGCGGCGGGATTCACATAATCAAAATGGTTGAAATTAAACGCGTACCGGGGTTCTCCCAGCACTGCAAAGGCATAGCTTTCCTTGATAGCCTGCGCCTGCACACCAAAGGTGAACAGAGCGATAAACAGCAGCAGTATGCGCACAATCATCTGCAACAGATTTCCTTTTATTCATCATTAGCCGCAATCCGGCATGCTTTCACTATGAATAATAAGGGACGTAAGCACGTCTTACCACTGCGGCGTAGACGGTTTCTTCAGCCAGAGGACAAAATCGTCCAGCGCTAACGGATGACTAATCCAGTAGCCTTGCATGAAATTAACGCCGCGATCTCTTAGCCATCGCGCTTGTTCCGGTGTTTCGACCCCTTCAGCAACTGTCAGCATATTGAGACGTTTCGCCAGCGTCAGTACCGCGTCAAGTACGGGTGAAGTGATCGTTTCCGTACCAATAGCGTTAATAAATCCACGGTCAATTTTCAGGTAATCGAGCGTAAAACGCTCAAGATAGATAAGCGCGCTGTGCCCGGTGCCGAAGTCATCAATAGCAATTTCTACGTCGACCGAGTGCAGCCATGCGAAGAGTTGAGTTGCTTCTTGCTCTTTCAACATATCGCGCTCGGTAATTTCCAGCACAATCTGGAAATGGTGTGCGGGCAGGGAAGTGAGCAGTTTTTGGATATCAGCTTTAAAGCTTTCGCTGTGCAGATGGTCCGGCGCAATGTTAATGCCAAATTTGATACCTACCGGCAGTACTTTTTCTAATTCTGCGGCATCGCGGGCAATCAACTCAAACAGGTGCTGAGTCAGCGGCACAATCATCTTTTGCGATTCGGCAAAGTTAATAAAGGCATCAGGGGGAATTTCTCCCGCTACAGGATGCCGCCAGCGTAGCAGTACTTCCAGGCCCGTTACTCGCAAAGATTGTGTATCAACCATCGGTTGATACACCACGTAAAATTGTTCGCGCTTGATGGCGGTCATGATTTCTCTGCCGGGGCGCATACGTACGCTCATCAGGTAATAGCAGAGCAGGCCAACGACAGTTCCACTCATGCCACCCAGTAAAAATGCGTACCACACATCGTTCCATGTCCAGTCATCCGCATAAAGCCGAACGGTCAGAGGAATGCCTGCAATTTTAGTTTCACGGACTGGCGTTCCGGTTAGCTCTTTTACGTTCATCAAACGTGACGCAAAGGTTGATAGCGCGGTATCACCAATAATAAGGGCTATTCCATCGAAATCTTGCTGACGAGAGCTATAGAGAAGATACGGTGTCAGGTGCAGATTTAATGCTGCAAACACGCCGCTATTTTTCAGCAAAGGGTTGCGATACCAGATGACGATTGCGGGTTTGTTCGGCACCATCGGCGTGCCGGGTAAGATCGCCATATCGACGTTTTTATTAATGTCGAGCGCCGGAATCAATTCATTGAGTGGAATGTCCATCTCACCGGTCGCAGATGAACAGAATGTCTTTTTATCTTTCACCAGCACAAACGTACGGACATTCATACTAAATGCCGCGCGGGCGGTCAGTTCGGGGTTAGCTTGCTGACAAGTGTCTAAAGTCAGCGGCTGGAGCCGGTCAGTAGTGGATTTCAGGTCGGCAAAATAGGTATCGAGATACTTTTGTACGTCGGTAATCAGTGTGTCGTATTTGACTTCGTGCTTATGCCAGGCCATTAGAAACTGAAGGCAACTCACCAGTATCGCAATCATCACGCCTGCAACGATGCAGGTAAGCAAGAGCTTACGTCCAGAAGAGGGAGCGCTTATGAACATGATTCCGTTAATTTCCTGAAATTACGACAACATTTAAAAGAGAACAATGACCGGACTATAGCCTGGATCAAGACGCGGAAACATCATTTTCTCTGATGAATAAAAACAAAAAAGCACTGCTTAAGCAGTGCTTTCAGTGAACTCGTCAGGATAGCCAAGGGATTGCATCCAAACGGTTTATTAGCTGCGGCTGAGAACCCGGCGTGCTTCGTTGTAACGCTTCTTCCAGTACGGTTCATTCATGCTGGAAATAATAACACCACTGCTGGTGGAAGCATGAACAAACTGATTGTTGCCGATATAAATACCGACGTGGCGTCCCGTTGAACCGGCACGGAAAAGAACTAAGTCACCCGTACGTAAATTACTGCGCGAAACAGACTTACCCATTTCTTGCTGTTCATAGGTCGAACGCGGAAGTTCTAAGCCAAATTGTTCACGGAATGTACGCTGAACGAAACCAGAACAATCGATACCTTTTTTAGTGCTGCCGCCCAGACGATAGCGCACGCCTTTCCAGTCAGCATACTGATCCATAATTCGCGATTTTACGTCGACATTACGAACCAGGCTTTCAAATTCATCCTGAGAAGCTTGCAGTGATGATGTTTCACTACCCACTGCACGTGTCTCAGGATGCATATTCTTTGCGGTGTTATTTGCACTACATGCAGAAAGCAGAACTGCTACTGCAATTGCGGGGATCCCGCGCAAGATATATCTCAAAATCGGTTGAGATTTGACCATGTTGTTTGTTTTCCCTTGAAGTCCTTAACGACAAATATCGTTATAAAAAAATGCCAAACGACACGAGACTAATTACCCGGGCATGTCGAAACAATTCCTTAAGGCCAAATCTGTGGACTAACGCACAAAATTATATGCTGTGAGGATAATTTAACGCCGAGGCAAAAACGAGTTCGAGATTACCCGATTGCTGCGGTCTTGGCGAGTGGTTTTACATGATTTTTTATAAGAAAAAGTGATACAGAAAGTTAATAAGCGGGATTGGTCAATTTAAGTACGATTGAGTGAAACGCATGCAATCCATTCATTTACTTAGGGAATGATTTTTGCGTTTGATGGATGAAAGCAACGGCACGCATCATCAGGATTATCCGCATTATGAAAATAAACCTGATGATGTTAATTCCTGTGAGTTATTTGTTTTGGAAATGTTTGTTTTTTCCCGGTAGTGATTTGTCAAAAAAGGTGATTAATCGATCACTTAATGGCGTCAGCAACACCCAGGGTAGACCGATCAATATCACGGTCATCGAACCGACAATGATGTCAGTAAACCAGTGTGCGCCAATCATTACTCTGGGAAATGCAAAAACCACAAAAATAATAAGGGCGATAGGCCCTGCAACTTTGCCGAAATAACGCCACATGAATGCCGAAAAAATAAGCAGCATCATGCCGTGATCGCCGGGAAAGCTATCTCGAGAGGCATCTTTGGTGGGGACAGAGAGCAGTTCGCTGACGCGGTTAATCTCCGTAAACGTTAATGTCGGACTGGCCCGTTTGACGGGAATTAATACCTGGCCCAACTGGTTTAATACTACTGCGGTTAATAGCATGACCAGACCAATAATCACGATACGTCGTCTGCCTGAGGCATTTTCTTTTAGCCAAAAACTCAGCATCAACATTCCCATTGCCAGCAGTGAACAACCGTCGAAGGCGCGATTATTGGTCAATGCAACCAGCCACAAAAAGGCCTTACTTTCGACCAGTTTCTGATTAAAGACATAAAAAATATCCGCATCAATCGGCAACCAGAATCCATGATTAACGGGAATATACCAGGAAAGAAACAGCGTGAGGCCGACAATATTCAACAACACTATTTGCGGCAAATTTTTAGTCATATTTTCTCTAATGATCTTACGGAAAAACGCAGGCAACCTTACGCGGTAGTCGCTAAACGAAGCTTCAACAGCGCACTCTGCAAGGCATTCCAGTCGCCTTCGCTGCTGGAAATCAGCTCAATGCGACTGTCCGGTGGCGCAACGTTTTGCGTTTCAATGTGCAGGTCATTGCCCTGACGGTTGATTCGCACCAGTCCTTCGGGAATACGCATCACGCCTTTTACGCGTTCCACCGGTGCAAGTCGCGCCCATTCCAGAATGCCAATGGTGTCGAATACTGTATCTGCGTCGAATATCCAGCCGCAGGCCTGATATCCTTGCCCGCTGTTCAGGCTGCGACGCCAGCGTTGATGCTCTGGCAGGCTTAACGCTGCTAACCCTTTTTTCACGCCATGCTGATGTGAATGCGCGGCGCTGGCGGGTAACTCAGCTAAATTGCGACGCGGTAAATCCAGAAGATGACCGTCAATTTTTCCATGTTCGCTGTGAATTAATTGCCGATCGCCACCATTTTGCTGCCACCAGTGTTGTAGCGCTTGCTCACTTTCAGGCGTCGCACGGTCGGATTTATTGGCGATAATAATGTCTGCGGCAGCCAACTGGTCACGGAAGTTTTCATTGCTGGCGCTTTTTTCTTCCAGCAGCAGGCGTGGATCGAGAATGCACAACGTGGCACGCAGATCTATCCACGGTTCATAGACTGGCGCGGTTAAGAGATCGAGGATCTGTTTCGGATGACCCAGCCCGGTCGGCTCTATCAACAAGCGGTCTGGTTTTCCCTGACGCAGTAAGGTATTCAACCCTACCTGCATGGGTAAACCATTAACGCAGCACATGCAGCCGCCGGGGATCTCTTTCAGCAATGCGCCGCTATCGGCGAGCAAAGCGCCATCAATTCCGACTTCCCCAAATTCATTAACCAGTACCGCCCATTTTTCGTTGGGATTTTTATGGGCTAATAGATGAAGAATCGACGTGGTTTTCCCGCAGCCGAGAAAACCGGTGATGAGGTTGGTCCTGGTCACAACGGCTCCGCAATACTTTGATAAGTTAACTGAGCATTAATCCTGGCTAAAAAAGGCAGAAAAGAGAAGGGGAGAGCGGACGAAGGCGCTGAGGGATCCCCATAAATCAGCGCTAATAAACCAACACCATATTCTGGTAGGTTTTGGCGAGATGATTAAGAACTGTGCTTAGCACTGTTCGTCTTAAAATTAGCGGGGAGTGTCGTAAGACATTCTTCGCTAACGTCAGATACGAGATTACCCGCCGTGTTTTAATGCTGTTGGCCTGATATCTCAGATGTAATCCTTTGTTTTCAGCATGATAGCCAATAAGCCACAGT
>NZ_PTRE01000075.1 GCF_002965065.1 Escherichia sp. MOD1-EC7003 | reverse complement strand
ATACTGGATGAGATGGGCTATCTGCCGATGATCCGCGAGGAAGCCAGTCAGTTCTTCCGGTTGCTGAACCGTCGATATGAAAAAGCGAGCATCGTGCTGACATCAAATAAAGGGTTCGCCGACTGGGGAGAGATGTTCGGCGATAACGTGCTGGCAACGGCAATCCTGGATCGACTGCTCCACCACTCAACCACACTGAACATCAAAGGAGAAAGCTACCGGTTAAAGGAAAAACGCAAAGCGGGAGTGCTGGCAAAAAACGCCACGCCAATCAGTGATGATGAAATGGCGGAAAGCGGACAACATTAATGACCAATAGCGGACATTAAAAATGGCGAAAAACGGCCAATAATCTTGGCGTTGACAACGGCGCTTCCGGCAGAAAGGAACGCACCAGCTCTTCCAGTTCGGCCCGATACTCTGCTGATAAAAAATCGTGGGTGGCATCGACAGAACGACACCAAATCGCAACGAGTTCCTCCCCTTCCTCATGCCGTGAGCGGCGAATACTAATAACCATTTTCTCTCCTTTTAGTCATTCTTATATTCTAACGCAGCCTTTTCCTTGAAACTTTCTCACCTTCAACATGCAGGCTCGACATTGGCAAATTTCCTGGTTATCTTCAGCTATCTGGATGTCTAAACGTATAAGCGTATGTAGTGAGGTAATCAGGTTATGCCGATTCGTGTGCCGGACGAGCTACCCGCCGTCAATTTCTTGCGTGAAGAAAACGTCTTTGTGATGACAACTTCTCGCGCATCTGGTCAGGAAATTCGTCCGTTAAAGGTGCTTATCCTTAACCTGATGCCGAAGAAGATCGAAACTGAAAACCAGTTTCTGCGCCTGCTTTCAAACTCGCCTTTGCAGGTCGATATTCAGCTGTTGCGCATCGATTCCCGTGAATCGCGCAACACGCCCGCAGAGCATTTGAATAACTTCTACTGTAACTTTGAAGATATTCAGGAACAGAATTTTGACGGTCTGATTGTAACCGGTGCACCGTTGGGACTGGTGGAGTTTAATGACGTCGCTTACTGGCCACAGATCAAACAGGTACTGGAGTGGTCAAAAGATCACGTCACCTCGACGCTGTTTGTCTGCTGGGCGGTACAGGCCGCGCTCAATATCCTCTACGGAATACCTAAGCAAACCCGCACCGACAAACTCTCTGGCGTTTACGAGCATCATATTCTCCATCCTCATGCGCTTCTGACGCGTGGCTTTGATGATTCATTCCTGGCACCACATTCGCGCTATGCTGACTTTCCGGCAGCGTTGATTCGTGATTACACCGATCTGGAAATTCTGGCAGAGACGGAAGAAGGGGACGCATATCTGTTTGCCAGCAAAGATAAGCGCATTGCCTTTGTGACGGGCCATCCCGAATACGATGCGCAAACGCTGGCGCAGGAATATTTCCGCGATGTGGAAGCCGGACTAGATCCGGATGTTCCGTATAATTATTTCCCGCACAATGATCCGCAAAACAAACCGCGGGCAAGCTGGCGTAGTCACGGTAATTTGCTGTTTACCAACTGGCTTAACTATTACGTCTACCAGATCACGCCATACGATCTACGTCACATGAATCCAACGCTGGATTAATCTTCTGTGATAATCGATCGTTAAGCGATTCAGCACCTTACTACAGGCACCTTCGGGTGTCTTTTTTATTTCCGAAACACACCTCAGCAGGTGAATAAATTTTATTTATATTGTTATCAATAAGTTAATGCGTATTTTTATTTAGAATGGAAATTGTTTTTGATTTTGCATTTTAAATGAGTAGTCTTAGTTGTGCTGAACGAAAAGCGCACAACGATCCTTCGTCCACTGTGGGGAAGTTTTCGGATCCATGACGAGGAGCTGCACGATGGCTGAACAGGCAACAACAACCGATGAGCTGGCCCCGGACTGGAACAAAGTGATCGAGGGGCAAATTAACCTGCGTGATGCAGTTAACGGCGCCATCAGCTATACCAATGAAGCTGGCAAAATTTATCAGTTCAAGCCCAATCCAGCGGTTTTGATTTGTCGGGTACGCGGTATGCACTTGCCGGAAAAACATGTCACCTGGCGCGGAGAAGCAATTCCTGGCAGCCTGTTTGATTTTGCGCTCTATCTCTTCCACAACTACCAGGCACTGTTGGCAAAAGGCAGCGGTCCCTATTTCTATCTGCCGAAAACCCAGTCCTGCCAGGCTATCGCCTGTTAGCGTAAACCACCCCATAACTATGGAGCATCTGCACATGAAAACTCGTACACAACAAATTGAAGAATTACAGAAAGAGTGGACTCAACCGCGTTGGGAAGGCATTACCCGTCCGTACAGCGCGGAAGATGTGGTGAAATTACGCGGTTCAGTCAATCCGGAATGCACGCTGGCGCAGCTGGGCGCGGCGAAAATGTGGCGTCTGCTGCACGGTGAGTCGAAAAAAGGCTACATCAACAGCCTTGGTGCACTGACTGGTGGTCAGGCGCTGCAACAGGCGAAAGCGGGTATCGAAGCGGTTTACTTGTCGGGCTGGCAGGTAGCGGCAGACGCTAACCTGGCGGCCAGCATGTATCCGGATCAGTCGCTCTACCCGGCAAACTCGGTGCCAGCTGTAGTGGAACGGATCAATAACACCTTCCGCCGTGCCGATCAGATCCAATGGTCTGCTGGCATTGAACCGGGCGATCCGCGCTATGTCGATTATTTTCTGCCGATCGTCGCCGATGCGGAAGCCGGTTTTGGCGGTGTCCTGAATGCTTTTGAACTGATGAAAGCGATGATTGAAGCCGGTGCAGCGGCAGTTCACTTCGAAGATCAGCTGGCGTCAGTGAAGAAATGCGGTCATATGGGCGGCAAAGTGCTGGTGCCGACTCAGGAAGCTATTCAGAAACTGGTTGCTGCGCGTCTGGCTGCCGACGTGACGGGCGTTCCAACCCTGCTGGTTGCTCGTACCGATGCCGATGCGGCAGATCTGATCACCTCGGATTGCGACCCGTATGACAGCGAATTCATTACCGGCGAGCGTACCAGCGAAGGCTTCTTCCGTACTCACGCAGGCATTGAGCAAGCGATCAGCCGTGGCCTGGCGTATGCGCCATATGCTGACCTGGTTTGGTGTGAAACTTCCACGCCGGATCTGGAACTGGCGCGTCGCTTTGCACAAGCTATTCACGCGAAATACCCAGGCAAACTGCTGGCTTATAACTGCTCGCCATCGTTCAACTGGCAGAAAAATCTCGACGACAAAACTATCGCCAGCTTCCAGCAGCAGCTGTCGGATATGGGCTACAAGTTCCAGTTCATCACCCTGGCAGGCATCCACAGCATGTGGTTCAACATGTTTGACCTGGCAAACGCCTATGCCCAAGGCGAAGGTATGAAGCACTACGTTGAGAAAGTACAGCAACCGGAATTCGCTGCCGCGAAAGATGGCTACACCTTCGTATCTCACCAGCAGGAAGTGGGGACGGGCTATTTCGATAAAGTGACAACCATTATTCAGGGCGGCACGTCGTCGGTGACCGCACTGACAGGTTCTACTGAAGAATCGCAGTTCTAAGCAACCTACAAACGTTGCTGACTGTAGGCCGGATAAGGCGTCATCCGGCAATCAACGCCTGATGCGACGCTTGCGCGTCTTATCAGGCAATTCTCTGCTCCTGATGAGGGCACTAAATGCCGCGTGGCCTGGAATTACTGATTGCACAAACCATTTTGCAAGGCTTCGACGCTCAGTATGGTCGATTCCTCGAAGTGACTTCCGGGGCGCAGCAGCGTTTCGAACAAGCCGACTGGCATGCTGTCCAGCAGGCGATGAAAAACCGCATCCATCTTTACGACCATCACGTGGGTCTGGTCGTGGAGCAATTGCGCTGTATCACCAACGGCCAAAGCACGGACGCGGCATTTTTACTGCGCGTTAAAGAGCATTACACCCGGCTGTTGCCGGATTACCCGCGCTTCGAGATTGCGGAGAGTTTTTTCAACTCCGTGTACTGTCGGTTATTTGATCACCGCTCGCTTACTCCCGAGCGGCTTTTTATCTTTAGCTCCCAGCCAGAGCGACGTTTTCGTACTATTCCGCGCCCGCTGGCGAAAGATTTCTACCCCGAGCACGGCTGGGAATCTCTGCTAATGCGAGTGATCAGCGATCTGCCGCTGCGTTTGCGCTGGCAGAATAAAAGCCGTGACATTCATTACCTCATTCGCCATCTGACCGAGACGCTGGGGAAAGACAACCTCGCTGAAAGCCATTTACAGGTGGCGAACGAACTGTTTTACCGCAATAAAGCCGCCTGGCTGGTGGGCAAACTGATCACACCTTCCGGCACGTTGCCCTTCTTGCTACCTATCCACCAGACGGACGACGGCGAGTTATTTATTGATACCTGCCTGACGACGACCGCCGAAGCGAGCATCGTCTTTGGCTTCGCGCGATCCTATTTTATGGTTTATGCGCCGCTGCCCGCTGCGTTGGTCGAGTGGCTACGGGAAATTCTGCCAGGCAAAACCACCGCTGAATTGTACATGGCTATTGGCTGCCAGAAGCACGCTAAAACTGAAAGCTACCGCGAATATCTCGTTTATCTACAGGGTTGTAATGAGCAGTTCATTGAAGCACCGGGTATTCGTGGGATGGTGATGTTGGTGTTTACGCTGCCGGGCTTTGATCGGGTATTCAAAGTCATCAAAGACAAGTTCGCGCCGCAGAAAGAGATGTCAGCGGCCCATGTTCGTGCCTGCTATCAACTGGTGAAAGAGCACGATCGCGTGGGCCGAATGGCAGACACCCAGGAGTTTGAAAACTTTGTGCTGGAGAAGCGGCATATTTCCCCGGCATTGATGGAATTACTGCTCCAGGAAGCAGCGGGAAAAATCACCGATCTCGGTGAACAGATTGTGATTCGCCATCTTTATATTGAGCGACGGATGGTGCCGCTCAATATCTGGCTGGAACAAGTGGAAAATCAGCAGCTGCGCGATGCCATTGAAGAGTACGGTAACGCTATTCGCCAGCTTGCCGCCGCCAATATTTTCCCAGGCGACATGCTGTTCAAAAACTTTGGTGTCACTCGTCACGGGCGCGTGGTGTTTTATGATTACGATGAAATTTGCTACATGACGGAAGTGAATTTCCGCGATATCCCGCCGCCGCGCTACCCGGAAGACGAGCTGGCTAGTGAACCCTGGTACAGCGTCTCGCCGGGCGATGTTTTCCCGGAAGAGTTCCGTCACTGGTTATGTGCCGATCCGCGTATTGGGCCACTGTTTGAAGAGATGCACGCCGACCTGTTCCGTGCCGACTACTGGCGCGCACTCCAAAACCGCATCCGTGAAGGACATGTGGAAGACGTTTATGCGTATCGGCGCAGGCAGCGGTTTAGCGTTCGGTTTGTATAAATCAGAAGCGAAAATGTCACCGCATCCCGCCATAGGCCAGCGTCACCTCCTTCGCCGCTTTAATCACCATCGCGCCAAACTCAGTCACGCGGTCATCGGTAATACGTGAAATCGGCCCGGAAATAGAAATTGCGGCAAACGGTTCGCGGTGCTCATCGAAAATACATGCTGCGAGGCAACGCAGCCCCAGCGCATGTTCCTCATCATCAAATGAATAGCCCCGTTTGCGCGTTTGGGCGAGATCTTCTTTTAAATGCACAGGAGACACCAGCGTTGCGTGGGTATAGGCATGTAGCCCTTTGCGGTGCAGCAGTTTCGTCACCTGTTCTTCGCTCAGTTGGGCTAAAAAGGCTTTGCCCGCACCGGAAGCATGCAGAGGTAATTTACCGCCAATAGGCGCGGACATCCGCATCAGGTGGGGACACTGTACCTGGTCGATAATAATCGCTTCGTGATTGCTTTGATCAAGCACCGCCATATTGACCGTTTCGCCAGACTCTTCCATCAGATTGAGCAGGATAGGGTGAACAATCGCTGACAAGTTACGGCTCTGGAGAAAGCTGCTGCCGACCATAAAGGCATGTGCACCGATAGCCCAGTGCCCCAGTTCGCCGACCTGACGCACGAAACCCTGCTGTTGCATCGTGGTTAGCAGGCGGTGGGTCGTGGAATTGGGTAACCCGGCCTGCTGTGCCAGCTCTGTGAGCGCCACACTACCATTGGACTCGGCAATCCACTCCAGTAATTTCAGACCACGCGTTAAAGACTGAACCTGTCCAGTCGCTGGTGCGGTGGCAACGGCGGGTTTTCTGCCGCGTTTTGTGGGAATGGGTGCGACCATGATAGCCTCCTTTTTCTGCATTGTGGAAACTATTTTCATTTTTATTATTGACTAATGCAATAGTTGCCGAACTGATCCGATGAGTTAATGTTGAACAAATCTCATGTTGCGTGGTGGTCGCTTTTACCACCGATGCGTTTATGCCAGTATGGTTTGTTGAATTTTTATTAACTCTGGGTTGAGTGTGTCGGGAGCGAGTGTGAGCAGCAAAGTGGAACAACTGCGTGCGCAGTTAAATGAACGTATTCTGGTGCTGGACGGCGGTATGGGCACCATGATCCAGAGCTATCGACTGAACGAAGCCGATTTTCGTGGTGAACGCTTTGCCGACTGGCCATGCGATCTGAAAGGCAACAACGACCTGCTGGTGCTCAGTAAACCGGAAGTGATCGCCGCTATCCATAACGCTTACTTTGAAGCGGGCGCGGATATCATCGAAACCAACACCTTCAACTCCACGACTATTGCGATGGCGGATTACCAGATGGAATCCCTGTCGGCAGAAATCAACTTTACGGCGGCGAAACTGGCGCGCGCCTGTGCTGATGAGTGGACCGCCCGCACGCCAGAGAAACCGCGCTACGTTGCCGGTGTTCTCGGCCCGACCAACCGCACGGCGTCTATCTCTCCGGACGTAAACGATCCGGCATTCCGTAATATCACTTTTGACCAGCTGGTGGCGGCCTATCGCGAGTCTACCAAAGCGCTGGTGGAAGGTGGCGCGGATCTGATCCTGATTGAAACCGTTTTCGACACCCTTAACGCCAAAGCGGCGGTCTTTGCGGTGAAAACGGAGTTCGAAGCGCTGGACGTTGAGCTGCCGATTATGATCTCCGGTACCATCACCGACGCCTCCGGGCGCACACTCTCCGGACAAACAACCGAAGCGTTTTACAACTCATTGCGCCACGCCGAAGCGCTGACCTTTGGCCTGAACTGTGCACTGGGGCCAGACGAACTACGCCAGTACGTGCAGGAGCTGTCGCGGATTGCGGAATGCTATGTCACCGCGCACCCGAACGCCGGGTTGCCCAACGCCTTTGGTGAATATGATCTCGACGCCGACATGATGGCAAAACAGATACGCGAATGGGCGCAAGCGGGCTTTCTCAATATCGTCGGCGGCTGCTGCGGCACCACGCCACAACATATTGCAGCGATGAGTCGTGCTGTAGAAGGATTAACGCCGCGCAAACTGCCAGAGATTCCCGTTGCCTGTCGTTTGGCTGGCCTGGAGCCGCTGAACATTGGTGACGACAGCCTGTTTGTGAACGTGGGCGAACGGACTAACGTCACCGGTTCCGCTAAGTTCAAACGACTGATTAAAGAAGAGAAATACAGCGAGGCGCTGGATGTGGCGCGTCAGCAGGTGGAAAACGGCGCGCAGATTATCGATATCAATATGGATGAAGGGATGCTCGACGCTGAAGCGGCGATGGTGCGTTTTCTCAATCTGATTGCCGGTGAACCGGATATTGCTCGCGTGCCGATTATGATCGACTCCTCAAAATGGGGCGTCATTGAAAAAGGTCTGAAGTGTATTCAGGGTAAAGGCATTGTTAACTCTATCTCGATGAAAGAGGGCGTCGATGCCTTTGTCCATCACGCGAAATTGTTGCGTCGCTACGGTGCGGCAGTAGTGGTGATGGCCTTTGACGAGCAGGGACAGGCCGATACCCGCGCACGGAAAATCGAGATTTGCCGTCGGGCGTACAAAATCCTCACCGAAGAGGTTGGCTTCCCGCCGGAAGATATCATCTTCGATCCGAACATCTTCGCGGTCGCCACCGGCATTGAAGAGCACAACAATTACGCGCAGGACTTTATCGGCGCGTGTGAAGATATTAAACGCGAACTGCCGCATGCGCTGATTTCTGGCGGTGTTTCTAACGTTTCTTTCTCATTCCGTGGCAACGATCCGGTGCGCGAAGCTATTCACGCGGTGTTCCTCTACTACGCTATTCGTAACGGTATGGATATGGGGATCGTCAACGCCGGGCAACTGGCAATCTATGACGACTTGCCCACGTCGCTGCGCGACGCGGTAGAAGATGTGATCCTCAATCGTCGCGACGATGGCACCGAGCGTTTACTGGAGCTTGCCGAGCAATATCGCGGCAGCAAAACCGACGATACCGCTAACGCCCAGCAGGCAGAGTGGCGCTCGTGGGAAGTGAATAAACGTCTGGAGTACTCGCTGGTCAAAGGCATTACCGAGTTTATCGAGCAGGATACCGAAGAAGCCCGCCAGCAGGCTACACGCCCGATTGAAGTGATTGAAGGCCCGCTGATGGACGGCATGAACGTGGTCGGCGATCTGTTTGGCGAAGGGAAAATGTTCCTGCCACAGGTGGTGAAATCGGCGCGCGTGATGAAGCAGGCGGTGGCCTACCTCGAACCGTTTATTGAAGCCAGCAAAGAGCAGGGCAAAACCAACGGCAAGATGGTGATCGCTACAGTGAAGGGTGACGTCCACGATATCGGTAAAAATATCGTTGGTGTGGTGCTGCAATGTAACAATTACGAAATTGTCGATCTCGGCGTGATGGTGCCTGCGGAAAAAATCCTCCGCACTGCCAAAGAAGTGAATGCTGATTTGATTGGCCTTTCGGGATTGATCACGCCATCGCTGGACGAAATGGTCAACGTGGCGAAAGAGATGGAGCGTCAGGGCTTCACCATTCCGTTATTGATTGGCGGCGCAACGACCTCAAAAGCGCACACGGCGGTGAAAATTGAGCAAAACTACAGCGGCCCGACGGTATATGTGCAGAACGCCTCACGCACCGTTGGTGTGGTGGCGGCGCTGCTTTCCGACACTCAGCACGATGATTTTGTTGCTCGTATCCGCAAGGAGTACGAAACCGTGCGTATTCAACACGGGCGCAAGAAACCGCGCACATCGCCAGTCACGCTGGAAGCGGCGCGCGATAATGATTTCGCTTTTGACTGGCAGGCTTACACGCCGCCGGTGGCGCATCGTCTCGGCGTGCAGGAAGTTGAAGCCAGTATCGAAACGCTACGTAATTACATCGACTGGACGCCGTTCTTTATGACCTGGTCGCTTGCCGGGAAGTATCCGCGTATTCTGGAAGATGAAGTGGTCGGCGTTGAGGCGCGGCGGCTGTTCAAAGATGCCAACGACATGTTGGATAAATTAAGCGCCGAAAAAACGCTCAACCCGCGTGGCGTGGTGGGGCTGTTCCCGGCAAACCGTGTGGGCGATGACATTGAAATCTACCGTGACGAAACGCGTACACATGTGATCAACGTCAGCTACCATCTGCGTCAACAGACCGAAAAAACGGGCTTCGCTAACTACTGTCTCGCTGACTTCGTTGCGCCGAAGCTATCTGGCAAAGCGGATTATATCGGTGCATTTGCCGTGACTGGTGGACTGGAAGAGGACGCACTGGCTGATGCCTTCGAAGCACAGCACGATGATTACAATAAAATCATGGTGAAAGCGCTTGCTGACCGTCTGGCAGAAGCCTTTGCGGAGTATCTCCATGAGCGTGTACGCAAAGTTTACTGGGGTTATGCGCCGAACGAGAACCTCAACAACGAAGAGCTGATCCGCGAAAACTATCAGGGTATCCGCCCGGCACCGGGCTACCCGGCCTGCCCGGAACATACGGAAAAAGCCACCATTTGGGAGCTGCTGGAAGTGGAAAAACATACCGGCATGAAACTCACGGAATCTTTCGCGATGTGGCCTGGTGCGTCGGTTTCGGGTTGGTACTTCAGTCATCCGGACAGCAAGTATTACGCGGTAGCGCAAATTCAGCGCGACCAGGTTGAAGACTATGCCCGCCGTAAAGGTATGAGCGTTGCTGATGTTGAGCGCTGGCTGGCACCGAATCTGGGCTATGACGCGGACTGATTCACAAATCTGTCACTTTTCCTTACAACAAACAGGGCGCTCAATGAGTGCCCTGTCTCTTTATTAATATGAAACACTTATACTGGAATCAGGCTGGAATAATCTTAGCCGGAAAAACGAATGCCAAAAGGCACAATAAAGATGCCAGTCAGCGTGTTTCCGGTCCTTTGGGCATTTAATTGCTTCAGGAACATATAACGATAAGGAGAACCTGAACTCGTGTTAACGCTGCTTCACCTGCTTTCTGCCGTCGCCCTGTTGGTCTGGGGGACTCATATTGTTCGAACAGGCGTAATGCGCGTCTTCGGGGCGCGCCTGCGAACGGTCCTTAGCCGGAGCGTCGAAAAGAAGCCGCTCGCCTTTTGCGCGGGGATTGGTGTTACTGCACTGGTGCAGAGCAGTAATGCCACCACCATGCTGGTGACCTCCTTCGTTGCTCAGGATCTGGTTGCCCTCGCACCGGCTCTGGTTATTGTGCTGGGTGCAGATGTCGGGACGGCGCTAATGGCGCGTATTCTCACCTTCGATTTATCCTGGTTGTCACCGTTACTTATTTTTATCGGCGTGATTTTTTTCCTCGGACGTAAACAGTCACGCGCCGGGCAACTGGGCCGCGTCGGTATTGGTCTTGGGCTGATTTTACTGGCGCTGGAATTGATTGTGCAGGCCGTAACGCCGATCACCCAGGCAAACGGCGTTCAGGTTATTTTTGCCTCGCTGACGGGAGACATTCTGCTGGATGCGCTGATTGGCGCGATGTTCGCCATTATCAGCTACTCCAGCCTTGCTGCTGTACTGCTGACCGCGACTCTGACCGCCGCAGGCATTATCTCCTTTCCCGTGGCACTGTGTCTGGTGATTGGTGCTAACCTCGGCTCCGGCCTGCTGGCGATGCTCAACAACAGTGCCGCCAATGCCGCAGCTCGCCGTGTCGCGCTGGGTAGTCTGTTGTTTAAGCTGGTGGGTAGCCTGATTATCCTGCCATTTGTCCATTTGCTGGCAGAGACAATGGGGAAGTTGTCATTGCCAAAAGCGGAGCTGGTGATCTATTTCCACGTCTTCTACAACCTTGCACGCTGCCTGGTTATGCTGCCATTCGTTGACCCGATGGCACGGTTTTGCAAAACGATTATTCGCGATGAACCGGAACTGGATACCCAGCTACGGCCCAAACATCTGGATGTCAGCGCGCTGGATACGCCCACGCTTGCTCTGGCGAACGCCGCCCGCGAAACCCTGCGCATTGGCGACGCCATGGAACAGATGATGGAAGGGCTGAATAAAGTGATACACGGCGAGCCACGGCAGGAGAAAGAGCTGCGTAAGCTGGCTGATGATATCAACGTCCTCTACACCGCCATTAAGCTGTATCTGGCGCGGATGCCAAAAGAAGAGCTGGCAGAGGAAGAGTCGCGTCGCTGGGCTGAGATTATTGAAATGTCGCTCAACCTTGAACAAGCCTCCGATATCGTCGAGCGCATGGGCAGTGAAATTGCCGACAAATCGCTGGCAGCAAGGCGAGCATTTTCGCTTGATGGCTTGAAGGAACTGGATGCGCTCTATGAGCAATTGCTCAGTAATTTAAAACTGGCAATGTCGGTTTTCTTTTCTGGCGATGTTACCAGTGCCCGTCGTTTGCGCCGCAGCAAGCATCGTTTTCGCATTCTTAATCGCCGCTATTCCCACGCTCACGTCGATCGCCTACATCAGCAAAACGTGCAGAGCATTGAAACCAGTTCGCTACATTTAGGCTTACTGGGAGACATGCAGCGCCTGAACTCGCTGTTTTGTTCAGTCGCTTACAGTGTGCTGGAACAGCCGGATGAAGATGAGGGGCGGGACGAGTATTAATACCGTGATCCTGTAGGCCTGATAAGACGCGTAAAGCATCACATCAGGCGCTATGTACAAGATGCCGGATGATGCATCCGGCAATTTACTTAAAAACGGTGTCCAGCTTCCAGTGGAACCGCTTCTTCACCAGCCTTAAACACATAAGTGGTATTCGGGCCACCCAGCGTAGCGTGACCTTTACTCACCGTGATCCAGTTACCTTCCGGTAAACCAATAATCGTCAGTTCTGGCGCGACTACCAGCAGTTCGCGAATACGCTGCTCACGGGTTTCACCTTTATGGCCTTCCGGCAGCGCGTTGGTGAAGTGCGGGTTAATTTGCAGCGGGAACAGATTCAGCGCATCGAAACCTTGTGGATCGACAATCGGCATATCGTTGGTAGTACGAATGGTTGGGCAAGCAAGGTTAGCGCCTGCGCTCCAGCCAATATACAGCTCGCCACGTTTAACCACGTCAGTAATTGGTGCCAGCAGCCCGCGCTCGCGGCACTGTTTCAGCAACTGGAAAGTATTACCGCCGCCGACAATCACAATTTCCGCATTTTCAATCGCGGCAACGGGATCGGTGACGCTATGAATACCGGTGACAGAAACACCCAGCGGAGCGAGAACAGCAGCCGTTTTCGCTGTGTAATCATCCCAGGTCTGCGTTACGCCAGCGAAAGGGATAAACACCGCTGAACGGCGCCCTTGCAACTGTTCAGCAATCAGCGGCAGCGCATGTTCCAGCCAGGCTTTACCCGGCAGCGTCGAGTTACTCAATAAAAGCAGTTCCATTACTTCTCCGGTTAGTAAGAAATCTCGGGAGGTATGCTACCACTGTGATGTTAACCGCTTACTGACATGGCTCACGATGTTGCGTATTGCACCAGACGCTGAGACTGATGACAAACACAGCATTGCCTGATGCGCTACGCTTATCAGGCCTACAGGATAATTGCAATATATTGAATTTTCGAGGTTTTGTAGGCCGGATAAGGCGTTTACGCCGCATCCGGCATGAACAATGCGCACTTTGCCAACAATCTGAGCGCCCGTTAAGGCACTGATGTTTCTTATCCTTCTCGTGCAAATTGTGCCGCTTCAGCAATCAGCTGCACATCAGGTCGTACGCCGGTATACATCGCGAATTGTTCGACGGCCTGTAAGGCTATCACCTCTGCGCCACTGATTGTCTGCTTATCAAGCTGTTGCGCCAGGCGAATGAGCGGCGTTTCCGGCGGCAATGCCACGACGTCAAAAACGATACTTGCCGCAGAGATCATTGCCTCGCTAAAGGCCAGCTCATGGCTCTCTTTACCACCGCTCATGCCGACAGGCGTCACGTTAACCAGAATGTCGCAGTCGATTCCTTCTGGCTGTGGTTGCCACCGAAAGCCATACTGTTTCGCCAGCGCCGGGCCGCTCTCGTGGTTGCGGGCGGCGATGATGACATCCGTAAACCCCGCGTCGCGAAAGGCGGCAATTACCGCTTTGCCCATGCCGCCACTACCACGAATCATCACCCGTTTGGTGGTATTGAGCTGGTGGTGAATAATCAGGCTTTTCACCGCGATGTAGTCAGTGTTAAATCCCGTCAGCTTGCCGTCGTCATTCACGATGGTATTCACAGAATCAATAACCCTTGCCGACGGATCGATAGCATCGAGAAAGGGCATACAGCTTTCTTTAAACGGCATCGACACAGCACAGCCGCGAATACCTAATGCGCGAACACCTTTCACCGCCGCCTCAATATCCTGTGTGGTGAACGCTTTGTAGATGAAATTCAGCCCCAGCGTTTCATACAGATAATTGTGAAAACGTGTGCCGAAGTTGCCGGGGCGACCAGCCAGCGACATGCAGAGTTGAGTATCGCGATTAATCATGGTTAATTGCCTCTGCATGAGTGAGCAGATATTGCTCTGCCTCACCGGACCAGATCCCCTGATGACGCGCCAAAATCGCCGCCAGGGCTTCATCCTGAATCTGCGTGAGTGACGTCAGCGGCAGGAATTTTCCGGTATACACCAGCTTTTTCCCGCCGCCGACAGTAGGTAACTCAAGCGTGGTTTCGCCCGCAGCATTCAGCCCAAGAATATGTGTTACCACTTTTGCTGCCTGCACTTTTTTCTCTTCGATCAGTTTAACCGCTGCGCGCATGTCGTCGGTATTGCCGCCTGACGTGCCAACGTAATGGGTAAAGGCATAATGCACATCATAGAAATTAATCGGTGCGCTGAAGAGTTTATCCTGCGGCCCGGCGAAGAAATTCAGGCAACCATCTGTCGCCAGCAAGGAGGAGGCAAGAGTCACTAGTCCTTCATTGGGGACAAAGACGAAAATATCATCGAAACCGTGACCGCCGCTCAGTGCCATTAACGTATCAAATGATGCATCGGCGGCATTGAGGTAATGAATCAGCGTTTGCGGTTCTGATGGATAGTGCTTCCGCGCATAACTCAATTTATCGTTGTCAGTATCGGTAATGACGAGCAGCGACGGATTAACCGGCCCATGCAGCGCATAATCGATCGCCAGAAGCCCCATCGGGCCGGTGCCGCCGAGGATCAGTGTGCGTCCTTGCGGGTAAATCCCCATCGTGTGGTTATAAGAGCCTTCCTGCGATGATAGTTGGCGTTGAATGCGCCAATCACGCAGGAGAGCGGTTCAACCAGCGAGCCTTCAAAGTAAGTTTCGCCTTCGTATGCCAGCAGGCAATCCTGTTCCATGACCTCATTTGGGATAACCACATGCGTGGCTTCGCCGCCCACCCACGGGAAGGAGTAGCCGGGGCAGTCCGGGCGATCCGGCAGTTGCAGGTTGGCCTGAATCACATAGCGCTGGCCGGGCCGGAACTTGTGCTGCCACTTTTTACCGACGGCCAGAATATCGCCGCAAAATTCATGGCCGATGATGATGGGATTGGTCGCCACATCGTCGGGCACTTTTTTGTGGTTTTCGCCCAGATTGGCCTCTTTCCAGGAGGAAAGACACAGGCTGTCAGTGATGACCGTCGCCAGAATTTCATTTTCCTGCATTTCAGGAAGGTCAAATGTTTCCAGACGCAGGTCACGTTTGCCATAAAGACGCAGAGCAGTTGTTTTCATAAACCACCTCATGTTTAGCGATGGCCCCGGCAGTCGCACCGGGGCGAAGAATCAGGACAGGAAGCCCAGTGCATTGCCGATAATCCCTAAGCCAAACAGGGCGAAGATCAGCCATACAGGGTTAATTTTTTTGTTGAGCAAACGCACCATCAGCAACGTCAAACCCAGCGCCAGCAGGCCAGGGCAGAGCTGGTCAAGAATGTTCTGCACGGTCATGGTGACGGTAGAACCGTCTGCGGCAGGTGTTTGCGAGACGACCAGCGGCACGTTGATTGACGTCCATTTGGTGACCAGCACGCCCATCACAAACAGGCCAAGAATTGACGCGCCCTCAGTCAGTTTTTGCAGCACATTCCCGCCCATGTCGCTGACGATATTCACGCCTTTGCGAAAGCCGAGCTGTAGGCCATACCACTTCATTGCCAGACGCACTGCGTTGAAAATAAAGAAGAACAGCAGCGGGCCAAGAATGTTGCCGGACAGTGCCAGCGAGGCGCCGAACGCGGCGGTAATCGGGCGCAGGGTTCCCCACACAAGCGGATCGCCGACCCCGGCCAGTGGGCCCATCAGGCCAACTTTGATGCCGTTAATGGTGCCATCATCAATTTCTGCACCGTTGGCGCGCGCTTCTTCCATGGCGGCGGTCACGCCGATGACCGGACCACACACGGCTGGCGTGGTATTGAAGAACACCAGGTGTCGCCTGAGCGCCGCAACCTGATCCTCTTTTAATGGGTAGAGTCGTTTGATAGCGGGGATCATGTCGTAGCAAAAGCCCAGCCCATGAATGCGTTCAAAGTTGAAGGACGCCTGTTGCAGGTTGGAGCGCAGAAACATGCTCACCAGATCGCTGCGTGTAATTTTTCTCTGTTCCATGATGGCTCCGTTAATCGTCAAGTTGGTCAAGGGTGGTGGAAGCGGTGGCCTGGAGTTGAGGTTCAGTTTTACGCCACTGTGGATTTAGCTGGATGTAGACCAGGGCCATGATCACGCCGACGCCACCGAATGCCAGCAGACTGAGATCGAGGTAGCCACCTGCGAGGAAGCCGAGGAAGAAGAAAGGCATCAAATATTTTACACCCATCATGCGTAGCACCATGGCGTAACCGACCACCACGATAAAACCGCCAGCAATCTGCAATCCACGGGTTACAAATTCGGGAATGGCGTTCAACATATTGCTCACCATATCGGCGCTGACGAACAGTGAGACAATCAGTGCCGGAATAGCAACGCGCAGCGCTTGCACGCCAAGCGCGGAGACATGCAGAATATCGAGAGTGCGAAACTGTGCTTCTTCCGCTGCTTTATCAGCCGCGTGCTGGAATACTACGGTGATGGTGCGGGCAAACACAGTAAGCACCTGGCCTGCCGCAGCCACAGGCAACGCGATGGCGATACCGGTGGCGATACTTTGCTGACCAACGATAACCAGAATGGCAGAGATTATGCTGGCGAGTGCAGAATCCGGAGATTGCGCCGCGCCGACGTTCATCCAGCCGAGAGCTATCAATTCCAGCGTACCACCGAGCATAATTCCGGTTTTTAAATCACCGAGAATTAAACCAATCACCGTACAGGCAATTAACGGGCGATGAGTCTGAAATTCATCCAGCACGCTGCCCATTCCGGCAATACAGGAAAAAAGAAATATGGCAATGATTTGTAGGGTACTTATTTCCATAATTTGTCACCTTTTAAGTGTCGTCATCCCTGCCTGTTAAAGCATATGTACACAGGCGCTATTATTTAATTTTCGACTAACTGTTCGTTTATTATGTCTATAATATTGATTGAGGGATCTGACGCTACGACGCGTAAATCCAGTGTGACGCCAAGATTATTTAATTCATGAAATGCGTTAATATCATCATCATCTAATGAAACCGCTTTAGTTAACTGTTTTTTTCCCGGGCACCAGGCCATTCCACCAATATTCAGCGTACCTATTTTTACCCCCTGGCGAATCATCGCTAAGGCATCCTGAGGCCGAGTAAAAAGATAAAATACGGTTTCGTCCTGATATTGTGGGTTGTGATAAACCGCGACGGCTTTTTCAATATCGACCACATTGACTTTCATTCCCGGCGGGGCAGCCTGGCGCAATAATGTCCGACGCACTTCATCGTTATACACCTCGTCATTACAGATAATGATGCGCTGAGCGTTAGCCACTTTCGACCATACGGTGGTGACCTGTCCGTGGATTAGGCGGTCATCAATGCGGGCGAGCGTAATGTTCATCAGAAATCCTCCTCAGCCGTTTCCAGTTGTTTCCAGACAACGCAGGTTTGCGTTGCGATTTGCATCAGGTGTTCACACAGTTCATCAACATTCATGCTGTCCTGGTTATCAACCAGTTCGAGCGCCAGTGGCAGAGAAAGGCCGCTGATCACCCGCAGGCGCGGATTACGCATCGCAAGCGTCGCTGCCGCATTCCACGGGCTGCCGCACTGTAAATCCACGGCGATCAACCACTCGCATTGATTGTGTGTGCTTACTAACTTTTCCAGTTTCGCCACGATATCTCCGGCGTTTTCGCCGGGCACAAATTCAACTGCTTCAACGTTGGCGTCGCCGTACACCATCTGAACCGATTCCAGCATGGCGCAGGCTAATTTGCCGTGGGCACAAAAAATGACGTTGACCATAAAACCTCCTTAACCGCGCGTTTTGCCGCCAGCAATGTTAGTGGTTACTCCGGTGATGTAGCTGGCACGTTCGGACAGCAGATAACACACAAAATCAGCTACTTCCGTTAATCTTCCCGCGCGCCCGATAGGAATGGAATGTTCGGTATAGCTTTTATGCAACTGCTCGACGGTGATATTGCGCGTCCACGCCAGCGCTTCTTCATATTCCGGCGTGCGCAGCCCGGTTTTTTCCAGAATCCCTGGGGCGATACCGACCACACGGATACCGTGTTTACCCAGTTCTTTCGACCAGGAACGCGTGAAGCTATTGAGTGCGGCCTTGGTAGCGGCGTAGCAACTTTGACCTTCAGAGCCTTCCAGTCCGCATTCCGAGGAGACGTTCACAATCACGCCATCGTGCTGTTTGACCATCTGTCGCGCCACCGCTTGCGACATCAGAAACACACCTTTTTGGTTGATATTGACCATCTTTTCGAATGCGGCTTCGTTGAGTTCATACTGTCCGGCAGGCGCTTTCTCATCGACTAACAGGCGCGGGAAATTAACCCCGGCGTTGTTGACCAAACCGTCAATGTGGCCAAAGCGTTGAATAATTTCCGCCACCGTATGATTTACCTCTTTGGCGCTGGAAATATCGGTTGGCCAGAACTGATAACCTTTATTGCTTGCATATTGACCGTCGCCACTGTGAATATCGGCCATCTGTACATTCACGCCTTGTGCTAATAATTCCTCTACAATCGCCAGACCAATACCGGATGCGCCGCCGGTGACAATAATGATTTTACCCTGCAAATTTAACCACGTTTGCATAACAGACTCCTGATTTTAGATAATAGGGACCCGCCGTAATTTTTATCACGGTAAACATCGGGGAGATTCTTATTTCAGTAATAGTTCAGCTGTGCTGCTATTCGTTACCAGACAATTAATATATTTTCCGCGCAGTGCACCAATAATTCCGCTGTATTTTTCTTCGCTCATGGCAATGCCAATGGAATACCGTGCCTGCTTTAATTTATTCATCTCGATAGAGAGCGTTTTCTCGCTCATATTCGTTTCTACTATTGCGCCGTGAATATCAAAAAAGCGTGAGCAAATATCCCCGGCAACCTGACGGGCATTCAGATCGTCACTCTCTTCCCCACCATAAAATGCATGCCAGTTGGCGCCATCGCGAATGGCCGGTGAGCCAATCCCCACCAGGGCGACATCCAGATTATCCCAGTAGGCAGAGATGGTTTTAAAGTGCTGAGACTGCATGATCCCATTACGAATTAAGGGGTTATCCAGCAGAGCCGGAAAATCCGCGAGATGCGATTCCCCTTTCAGCTTCGCCGCTGCGCTGTAGGTTAATGTGTTTACGTGATAGCGGCTTTCGAGTTTACCGGACGGCCCGCCAATAATCGGTACGCAGATTAATTGCCGCGATTGTCCTGCTTGCGGCAAGTTTTCAACCAATGCGCTCACCGCGCGGCCCCAGGAAAAACCAACAATATCACCAGGTTCCAGCAAACGATCTAACAATTGCGCGCCGTGTAACCCCATTACCGCCAACTGAGCGTCTTCCTCTTCATTGCGCCCCGATACCACCACCGCTTCTTTCAGGTCAAACTTTTGCTTCAGTTGCTGTTCCAGCCAGAGGTTTTCGTTGTAGTCATAGTTGATAGCGATGGTGACAATACCCTGTTCGCGACCCCGTTTAAGTAAGCGGCTGATGGTGGTCCGATAAATACCCAGTTCGCGGGCGATTTGCGCCTGCGTCATGTCCTGTTCGTAATAGAGTTGGGCAATCTTCACAATCAAACGGATGTCGTCACTGTTTTCCATCGCCGCCTCCTGATTTTGCACATTTGTGCAAATATGCTTTCTCACCGCTTGATCTGATATAACCCCATCATGATGGCCTTTCAAAGCGATTTTTCACTCTTTGCATGGGGTGGAATAGCGCTTTCTCTTGCACATTTGTTTCTTTGCGTAGTAGTCATCAGCACAGATGTGCAACGATTCGTAATATGTTGATTATCCTTATTTTGCCAGGCAAATTTGCATCGTGTTTCCGGAGACACTTTTGTGATAAAAGGCGTGGCAGATCACATTTAATTTCGACGTTGCTGCATAACCCAGTTTTTCCCCGCTAAGAGGTACGGTATATTCCGCGTTTTACAGGAGAATTTATGCTGCCCGACTCATCAGTCCGTTTAAATAAATACATCAGCGAAAGCGGAATTTGCTCACGCCGCGAAGCGGATCGCTATATCGAGCAAGGCAATGTGTTCCTTAATGGCAAGCGAGCCACCATTGGCGATCAGGTGAAACCCGGCGATGTTGTGAAAGTAAACGGCCAGTTGATTGAGCCTCGGGAAGCTGAAGATTTGGTACTTATCGCCATGAACAAGCCCGTAGGCATTGTCAGCACCACCGAAGATGGCGAGCGCGATAACATTGTCGATTTCGTTAACCACAGCAAACGCGTGTTCCCGATTGGCCGCCTGGATAAAGATTCTCAAGGGCTGATTTTCCTCACCAACCACGGCGATCTGGTGAATAAAATCCTCCGTGCCGGCAACGATCATGAGAAAGAGTATCTGGTGACGGTAGATAAACCGATTACCGATGAATTTATTCGTGGCATGGGGGCAGGGGTACCGATCCTCGGGACGGTGACTAAAAAGTGCAAAGTCAAAAAAGAAGCGCCGTTTGTCTTTCGCATCACCCTCGTGCAGGGGCTGAACCGTCAGATCCGTCGTATGTGCGAACACTTTGGTTACGAAGTGAAGAAGCTGGAACGTACGCGCATTATGAACGTCAGCTTAAGCGGTATTCCGCTGGGGGAGTGGCGCGATTTAACTGACGATGAGCTTATCGATCTTTTTAAGCTCATTGAAAATTCCTCTTCCGAGGCAAAACCTAAAGCGAAGGCCAAACCGAAAACGGCGGGCATCAAGCGCCCGGTGGTGAAGATGGAAAAAACATCAGAAAAAGGCGGTCGCCCGGCGTCAAATGGTAAACGTTTCACCTCGCCGGGGCGCAAAAAGAAGGGGCGCTGATTAACGTCTTCCGCGCGTCGACGTATTTGCCGACCAACTGAATGACGCTTCAGGATCCGGTTTATAAGCCTGCTTTTTCTTCAACTGGCGGGCTTTTTTCGCTTCAGCCTCACGCTCAACCATTAATTTATCGATGTACTCTTTCTTAATGCTGTTGGTTTCGGAGTTGGTCAGTACGCGACCATGCGCAATGCGCGCGCGATCCAGCAATGTTTTTAGTTCGCGCTGCTCGCGTTCAGTCATCTCTTTTTGGGTAATACGGGGGAGTGCCATGATGGTGCCCTCAGTTAGCTGATGGATTCAGTGTACGGGAATTTATTTGCAAGCAGAACTGATAATATTCCTTTGTTCTCTTCTTAAATATTTATCTTTCTTGATAATTGACGATAAACACAGATAAAAATTTAGCGAAAAAATCCCCCCTACAAACAACAATAATTTATTAAATCTATATTTTTCATTTGGTTAATAATCTTTTCTCTCTTCTGGCACGCTTCTCGCAATAACTCCTATGCGTTGATACTGAATTACAAAGGGGGTTAAACCCCGTCGGCACACCAGGAACGGCTAGGCTGTTTTCCGGGCGTGTTCCGTCAGCCTTTGACGCACTTATGGGTTCGATTCCCGCATTCATTCCTGAAATGAATACTGGTTGTAACTTATTAAATAAAAATGAGGGATTGCGCGGTCAATGATCCCCGATAACGTCGCCGATAAAGACGCCGGGTAACAGGCAAAAGGGAATTCCCCTGTCGCTTCGTATCTGCTTTCGCGACGGCTATTAAACAAGGAATAAACAATGATTAAAAAAATTAGCGTACGAAAAGATCAACTGGCATTACTGGCAAGAAAGGGTGATTACTATAAAGTGCTGCATGCAGGCAAGCATATTTTACCCTGGTTAAATACCCCGGAAGTGTTGCTGATTACGCTGGATGGCAGTGAAGTGCCCGATACACTGGCAGATTATTTGCGCCGCTTTCAGCCTGATTGGGTGGAAAGATATTGCCTGATGGCAGACTTGTCGGAGACTGAAGCCGGGGCGCTGTATATGGACGGTATTTTGCTGGAGATTCTACCGCCATCAACGCGTCGTTTGTACTGGCGTGTAGAGGATGATTTGACGCTGGTGCGGATGAATACGCAGCAAGTCCAGGTACAAACGGATGTGATGAATGCGGTATTGCAGCCACGGCGCAAAGGTGTTGTTAAAGGCCGCGACGCGATACTCACGGTGCAGGTTCCGGCCTGGCACGTAGGTGTGCTGAAAATCGATGGTGAAACGCAGGCGCTGTTACCGCCGGGGCTGACTGCGTACTGGAAAATAAATCATCTGGTTGAAGCTGAAGTGGTCGACACCCGCTTGCAGGTGCTGGAAGTTAGCGGGCAAGAAATCTTAACGAAAGATAAGGTTAATCTGCGGATTAACCTCGCCGCCAACTGGCGCTATAGTGACGTATTATTGGCGTTTAGTCAGTTGACGAAGCCGATAGATCATCTATATCGGGAGTTGCAGTTTGCGCTGCGTGAAGCAGTAGGTACGCGCACGTTGGACGAGCTGCTTGAAGATAAACAGATAATCGATGACGTCGTCAGCGAACAGGTAAAATCGCGCATGCAGCCATTTGGCATGGAGATCGCCTCGTTAGGGGTGAAAGATATTGTATTGCCTGGTGATATGAAAAATATCCTTGCGCAGCTAGTCGAAGCGGAGAAATCTGCACAGGCGAATGTGATTCGTCGCCGTGAAGAAACGGCAGCGACACGTTCGTTGTTGAATACCGCTAAGGTTATGGAAAACAATCCGGTGGCGTTACGCTTAAAAGAGCTGGAAACACTGGAAAGAGTGGCAGAACGGATCGATAACATCTCTGTTTTTGGCGGTCTGGACCAGGTTCTGCATGGATTAGTTAATATCAAAGGATGAGTCAAATGCTATTAAATGGCGTCAGTGCCGCAATGCGCGAAAGGGTTTCGCGGCAGTTAAACGAAATTGAGCAGCGATATGGCGTTAAAGTGCTGTATGCCTGTGAATCAGGGAGTCGCGGCTGTGGATTTGCTTCGCCCGATAGCGACTATGATGTGCGGTTCTTGTATGTTCATCCGTTGGAATGGTATCTGCGGGTGGTGTCACCACGTGATGTTATCGAACTGCCTATCGACAACGAGCTGGATGTTTCAGGCTGGGAATTGCGCAAGGCGCTGGGATTGTTGAAAGGCGCAAACCCGACGCTGATTGAATGGTTGGATTCACCGGTGGTTTATCAGCAAGATGAAGAGACGATAACGGCGCTAAAGACAATGGTGCCAAAGTGGTTTTCTCCGTTGCGTGCGCGTTGGCATTATTATTCGATGGCACGAAAAAACTTTCGCGGTTATTTACAAGGCGACGAAGTACGGCTGAAAAAATATTTTTACGTGCTGCGCCCGCTACTTGCCGTACGTTGGGTCGAAGCGGGTAAAGGCGTACCACCAATGCGCTTTGCCGATCTACTGATGGGAAGCGAACTTGATATGCCGTTACGCGCAGAAATAGACGAATTGCTGGAACGTAAACAACGTGCGGGGGAAGCGGAATATGGACCGCGTCGTCCATTGTTACATGAGTTTATCCGTGCAGAACTGGCGCGTGGGGAAATTCCACCGATGTTACCGGATAGCCGGGAAGGGGACGTTAAGGAACTGGATAGTTTGCTGTACCAGACGGTAATGCACCGGGTGTGATGCCCGGTGTTATTTCACTCCATCAGGCCTTATTCTTCTTGTGTATTCCCGCTGATTTCATTCTGGATAAGCGTTGCAATATCGTCATTCGTTGCCGCTTGTGAACTAAATATCATTTTCTCGCGCGAATACACCGAAAACTTATCTGCCAGGTTCGAAGCAAACACCTTGCTGGCATTTTCTGCCAGCAAATCGGTGACGATATCATGGTGATTTTTATCCACTTTTCGGGCGATATTTCCTGCCTCTTTATCCTTATTATACCGTTCATTGGTGCTTTCCCAACTTAATGCGGATGAAGTGGTTTTTATCATGACTTCCGTTCGGTAGCCTGCCTCTTTAAGTTTTTTTAATGTCTGTAGTGGTGTAGCGGCGTTACGAAATGTTCCTTCGACAACTATATTGAGCTTGCTGGCAATAGCTCTCTCAATTGCACATTCGACGGTTTCACCGGAAAATTTCGCGGTATGAGTAACAAAATCGTCACCGTAGGTTTTGTAGATATAATTAAAGTCAGGGTGCTGAAATCTGAAATCATCACCGTTAATAATCATTATGTTATCCTTTGTCTCCCTTTTTGCTAATTCAATCAAGGATGATTTCCCCGCCCCCGGTTGCCCACCTAATACAAAAGCAATGGGATGCTGCTGGGTGGTGACGACATTATTTGTCAGACGCTGCCATAGCGAATTAAAAGACGCTTTATTTTTTGAATGCTCAGTATTGTTGAATTCGCGCTGGTATTGAGTTCTGACTTGCTGAAGGCGTAACTTCCCTTGTACAAAATCTACAAGTTCAGACGGTGTTGAATAAAGATAATCGCGATAGCTGACTAATTGCGTTAGCGTATCACCGGGTTTCTGATTCTGTAAATTAACGTAATTATCAACGATGTTTGATAAAAACGCGATGCACTGGCTAACGCCATTTAAAAGTGCATCTTTTTCCATTAAAGTAGCCATTAACACTCCTGTTAAATAATATTTTCGATAATTATAACACTGCTTTACGGGAGTGATTTTGCTTTTCAGATATTATTTAGCCTATGTTTTCAGTGAGGATGGCGTATAGCAACAGGTGAACGCTATACGCCAGCAGGCAAGGATTATTCAAACAAATTACTATGCAGTTTCTGCACCACCTGCTCGGCATCTTCGCCGGGCACCAGGAAGCACAGGTTGTGGCTGGAAGCGCCGTAGCAAATCATGCGAATATTAAACGGTTCCAGTACGCCAAATACTTCTTTGCCAACGCCGCAGGCTTTTGACAGGTCATTACCAATCAATGCCACCAGCGCCAGACCTTCTTCCACTTCTACCCGGCATAGTGCAGACAGCTCCATCAGCAGAGATTGCGTCAGCAACGTATCGCCAGTGGAGGTTGAACCGGTGGTATCAAGGGTTAATGCCACGCTCACTTCTGACGTGGTGATTAAGTCTACCGAAATATTATGCCGCGCGAGGATGCCGAAAACTTCCGCGAGGAAACCGCGAGAATGCAGCATATTCAGGCTGTGCAAAGTGAGCAGCGTCTGATTGCGACGCAGCGCCAGAGCGCGGAACAGCGGTGGATTTTCAGTTTTATTGCACACCAGCGTACCGCCTGCATGTGGGTCTTTGCTGGAGCCGACAAAGACCGGAATATCGCTGCGTACTGCGGGTAGCAATGTTGCCGGATGCAGTACTTTTGCACCAAAAGTTGCCATCTCCGCCGCTTCGGCAAACGCGATTTCATCAATGCGTTTTGCTGCGGTGACCACGCGTGGATCGGTGGTGTAGATGCCTGGGACATCGGTCCAGATATCAACACGAGAAGCGTGTAAAGCCTCTGCCAGCAAGGCTGCCGTATAATCGCTTCCTCCACGGCCAAGCGTCGTTGTACGACCTTTACTTTCGCTGCCGATAAATCCCTGGGTGATCACTAAGCCTTCATTGAGGCGTGGGAGCAGCTGCAATGCGGCCAGTTCTGCCAGCGCGGCTACATCTGGCTCTGCACGACCAAATCGATCATTAGTACGCATTACTTTACGTACATCAAACCACTGTGCCTGAACATCGCGTTCGCGCAGGATCTCGACAAACAGCAGGGTCGACATCAGCTCGCCGTGGCTGACCAGTTCATCTGTCAGCGCCGGAGACGTTGCCAGCGCCGCCGCTTCAGCCAGAACAGTAATGTTCTCCAGCAGACGTTCAATCTCTTCGCGGATAACGTTCGGGTAACGCAGACGTTCCAGAATGGCAAACTGGATATTGCGGATAGCGTCGAGTTTTTCGAATCGCTCGCCAGGTTCCAGTCCTTCAGCTAAAGCGACCAGCAGATTAGTGATACCAGCAGAAGCCGAGAGGACAACTAAACGCACGTTGGCATCAGAAAGCACAATATCAGCGCTGCGGTTCATAGCGTCAAAATCAGCTACGCTGGTACCGCCAAATTTGGAGACAATAATTTCAGACATAACTACCTCGTGTCAGGGGATCCATTTTCAGCCTTGGCACAAGGGAAGAGCGGAAGACGGGTGGGCGCAGAGCGATACTTCGCTACTATTTTCACCCAGAAGTGCTCCACCACTTGCGAAACGCCCGACTGCGAACGCTTCTGGTGACAACCCAGGGGATTCAGCCCCTGTAGCCGATGATGAACGTGGCCAGCCGTTCAATCACCTCGGCGATGCTCCCCCTCAGGTGTTATCACAGGACTGGCTCCTCCAACACCGTTACTTGGGCAACGCGCCTCTTCTGGCCTGCGCAAGCGCAGGTAGTACATTTATAAATAAAGGGTGAGCGGGGCGGTTGTCAACGATGGTGTCATGCGGATTTTTCATCCACTCCTGGCGATCAGTAGTTCAGCTAATAACTGCTTCACCGCGCTAAGGATTTACACTCAACATTACGCCAACGGCACTAAAACCATCACATTTTTCTGTGACTGGCGCTACAATCTTCCAAAGTCATAATTCTCAAAATCAGAAGAGTATTGCTAATGAAAAACATCAATCCAACGCAGACCGCTGCCTGGCAGGCACTACAGAAACACTTTGATGAAATGAAAAACGTTACGATCGCCGATCTTTTTGCTCAAGACAGCGATCGTTTTTCTAAGTTCTCCGCAACCTTCGACGATCAGATGCTGGTGGATTACTCCAAAAACCGCATCACTGAAGAGACGCTGGCGAAATTGCAAGATCTGGCGAAAGAGTGCGATCTGGCTGGCGCGATTAAGTCGATGTTCTCTGGCGAGAAGATCAACCGCACCGAAAACCGTGCCGTGCTGCACGTGGCGCTGCGTAACCGTAGCAATACCCCGATTCTGGTTGATGGCAAAGATGTCATGCCGGAAGTTAACGCCGTGCTGGAGAAGATGAAAACCTTCTCACAAGCGATTATTTCGGGTGAGTGGAAAGGCTATACCGGCAAAGCAATCACCGACGTGGTGAACATCGGGATCGGCGGTTCTGACCTCGGCCCGTACATGGTGACCGAAGCACTGCGTCCGTACAAAAATCACCTGAACATGCACTTTGTTTCTAACGTCGATGGGACTCACATTGCGGAAGTGCTGAAAAAAGTAAACCCGGAAACCACCCTGTTCCTGGTGGCGTCTAAAACCTTCACTACCCAGGAAACTATGACCAACGCCCATAGCGCGCGTGACTGGTTCCTGAAAGCGGCGGGTGATGATAAACACGTTGCGAAACACTTCGCTGCGCTTTCCACCAACGCGAAAGCCGTTGGTGAGTTTGGTATTGATACCGCCAACATGTTCGAGTTCTGGGACTGGGTCGGCGGCCGTTACTCTCTGTGGTCAGCGATTGGTTTGTCGATTGTTCTCTCTATTGGCTTTGATAACTTCGTTGAGTTGCTTTCCGGCGCACACGCAATGGACAAGCATTTCTCCACCATGCCTGCCGAGAAAAACCTGCCTGTACTGTTGGCGCTGATCGGCATCTGGTACAACAATTTCTTCGGCGCGGAAACTGAAGCGATTCTGCCGTACGACCAGTATATGCACCGTTTCGCGGCGTACTTCCAGCAGGGCAATATGGAGTCCAACGGTAAGTACGTTGACCGTAATGGTAACGTGGTTGATTACCAGACTGGCCCGATTATCTGGGGTGAGCCGGGTACTAACGGTCAGCACGCGTTCTACCAACTGATCCACCAGGGTACGAAGATGGTGCCGTGCGATTTCATCGCCCCGGCTATCACCCATAACCCGCTCTCTGATCATCACCAGAAACTGCTGTCTAACTTCTTCGCTCAGACCGAAGCGCTGGCGTTTGGTAAATCCCGTGAAGTGGTTGAGCAGGAATATCGCGATCAGGGTAAAGATCCGGCAACGCTCGACTACGTGGTGCCGTTCAAAGTGTTCGAAGGTAACCGCCCGACCAACTCTATCCTGCTGCGCGAAATCACTCCGTTCAGCCTGGGGGCGTTGATTGCGCTGTATGAGCACAAAATCTTTACTCAGGGCGTGATCCTGAACATCTTCACCTTCGACCAATGGGGCGTGGAGCTGGGTAAACAACTGGCGAACCGTATTCTGCCGGAGCTGAAAGATGGCAAAGAAATCAGCAGTCACGATAGCTCAACCAATGGTCTGATTAACCGCTATAAAGTGTGGCGTGGTTAATCATCGAGCATGCCTGATGCCGATATGTAGGCCGGATAAGGCGTTTACGCCGCATCCGGCAACCGGTGCCTGATGCGACGCTTTACGCGTCTTATCAGGCCTACAGGTCGATGCCGATATGTACATCGTATTCGGCAATTGATGCATAGCACGATTAATTAAATAACCTTAATAACAATGCCGACTATAAGTCGGCATTGTTTTATCAGATAAATCCCCTTGTCTGTGATTTAACGAAAATCATACCTTGAGGTTAATCCTGAAATAGATTTTTAATCGTGGTTGATTTCGAAAAATACACAGGCTAATTATTTTTGATTTTATTTTAACTTTTTTGATTTTCAACCTTATTTGTATATAAGTTGTGGATTATATTTGATATTCATTCCAATTATCCTAAAACCCCATCACTCATTCCCCGCGCCATAATTCGCATGCTTTAGTTGTGTATACTCGATCCTGCCCGAAATATTTTTGGGTAAATATCCATTCATTCAATGAAGGGAAATTGTTATGACAAAAGTTCTGTATGGCATTTTTGCCATATCTGCGCTTGCGGCGACTTCTGCGTGGGCTGCAAAGTATGTATCCCAAAATAATTCGAGTTGCAGGAAGGCGACAAGCGAGTGAGTCCCCAAGAGCATAGATAACTATGTGACCGGGGTGAATGAGTGCGGTCACCGCATCTGCTGAAGTATGAAGGGGATTAACCATAACCACACTCCGGAGTGGTTATTCAGCTCCTCTGGAGAAGAGTCGTGAAGCGACCTGCACTCGTTCTTATCTGCCTGCTCGGCGGCTATCTCGAAACCATGTTTGGCGGTGCGGGGGCAGAAGTGTTGTATCGCCCGCTGGACAGCAATTGGGCGTTTGGTCTGGATGCTAACTACGTTAAACAACGTAACTGGCGTAGCGCAAAAGATATGATGAAATTCACCGATTACAGCGTGAAAACCGGACATCTGACCGCATACTGGACGCCATCTTTTGCTCAGGATGTGTTAGTGAAAGCCAGTGTCGGGCAGTATCTGGCAGGGGATAAAGGCGGCACGCTGGAAATCGCCAGGCGTTTTGACAGCGGTGTGATGGTGGGGGGCTATGCCACGATCACTAATGTTTCGCAAGAGGAGTACGGCAAAGGGGACTTCACCAAAGGCGTGTATGTTTCTGTACCGTTGGATCTCTTCTCGTCTGGCCCGACACGCAGCCGTGCGGCAATTGGCTGGACGCCGCTGACGCGTGACGGGGGTCAGCAACTTGGGCGCAAGTTCCAGTGGTATGACATGACCAGCGACCGAAGCGTGAATTTCCGCTAAGTCATGGGAAAGGTGCCAGTTTTCGCACTCACTGGCACCCTCATTCTTAATGGCCTGTCGAGCCATCAGGAACGCAGTTCACCCCCGGTTTGCGATCTGGTGTGTAAAGGCGAAAACATTCTGTCTTCCTGTCCGTCGATATCGGTTGCAGGTCTGGTTGCCTGAGCGACTGGGCCATCATTGGGCTGGAGACATTGCTTTGCGGCAGGTCGGCTTTATCAGCAGTACCGAGCGGACCAGCATAAGCAGGAAGAACAGAGACTGATAACAACAAAGCAGCAAAATAAGGCTTCATTTTTACCACCTTTATCAGGTTACGTTTCATTTGTTCCAGAGGAACATTGTCGATTTTTCGCGCATTGCTGGTGGCTGGGAATCACCTGAATGGGTGATTTTCTGAGGTAATGTGTCTTGCCGGATGCGCCGCGAGACGCGGCTTATCCGGCCTACGGGTAGGACGGATAAGGTGTTTACGCCGAATCCGACGTTGGTTGGCAGATGCCCACTTAATCCAGATTGAACAAAACATACACAAAAAATATAGATCTCCGTCACATTTCTGCGTTATACAGGAAGCTCGCCACTGTGAAGGAGGTACTGCTATGACGTCACTCTCTCGTCCGCGCGTGGAGTTTATCTCCACCATTTTGCAGACCGTTCTCAATCTTGGCCTGTTGTGCCTCGGCCTGATTTTGGTTGTCTTTCTCGGCAAAGAAACGGTGCATCTGGCTGATGTGCTGTTCGCGCCAGAACAAACCAGCAAATATGAGCTGGTGGAAGGACTGGTGGTTTATTTTCTCTATTTCGAATTTATCGCGCTGATTGTGAAGTATTTTCAGTCCGGTTTTCACTTCCCGCTACGTTACTTTGTCTATATCGGGATCACCGCTATTGTGCGCTTGATCATCGTCGATCATAAATCGCCACTGGATGTGTTGATCTACTCGGCAGCGATCCTGTTACTGGTGATCACCCTGTGGCTGTGTAATTCGAAACGGCTGAAGCGGGAGTAAAAAAAGGCGCTCCGTAGAGCGCCGAATAACAGTCACAAGTTGGGATAACGTAAGTTGAGGGTGCAGCGGCATAACATTGGCAGAACAACATCTTTAACCTTTCACACCACCTGCCGTCAGGCCGTTGACCAGCCAGCGTTGAGCCAGTAAGAAGACGAGGGTGATCGGTAATGCAGACATCACGGCAGCGGCGGCAAAGTCACCCCACAGGTAGTTTTGCGGGTTGAGGTATTGCTGCATCCCCACGGCCAGGGTGTAGCTGTTTACGTCACGCAGTAACAGCGATGCGACCGGAACTTCAGTAATGGCAGCGATAAACGACAGGATGAACACCACCGCCAGAATCGGTACTGACAGCGGCAACAGGACAAGGCGGAAGGCCTGCCACGGTGTTGCTCCATCCAGCGCCGCCGCTTCTTCCAGCGAACTGTCGATGGTTTCGAAATAACCTTTGATGGTCCAGACATGCAGCGCAATCCCACCCAGATATGCGAAGATTACGCCGCCGTGAGTATTCAGGCCAATGAATGGAATGTACTCACCCAGACGATCAAACAATGCATACAACGCGACCAGTGAAAGTACGGCCGGGAACATCTGGAAAATCAGCATTCCTTTCAGCAGCGTCGATTTGCCTGGAAAGCGCATACGGGCGAAAGCGTAGGCGCAGGTGGTGGAGAGCACTACAATGCCAATCGCGGAAATCCCGGCGACTTTTACCGAGTTCCATAGCCACAGCAGTACCGGGAATGGCGGTGGCGTAATGCGGCCATCAGCCTGTTCAACGCTAAAACCTAACGCCAGTTTCCAGTGATCCCAGGAGATTTGCTCCGGGATCAGGCTACCGGTCGCGAAGTTCCCCTGACGCAGCGAGATGGCGACGACCATCAGCAGCGGGAACATAATCGCTGCGATAAAAAGTAGCAGTAGCAGGTGAGTAATAAACAAACGTGCTTTTTGCGATTTCGGTTGGACCATGGCCATTTTTGTTATCTCCCTTAATCAAACTTCATTCGCGTGGCTTTCAGGTTCACTATCGCCAGCGCACCCACCAGCAGGAAGATCAGCGTGGCAATTGCTGCCGCCAGACCGAAGTCCTGACCCCCACCGCCTTCAAAAGCGATACGGTAGGTGTAGTTAACAAGCAGGTCGGTATAACCGGCTGGCGTAGTCGTGCCAAGACGATCCGGGCCGCCGTTGGTTAACAGTTGAATCAGCACGAAGTTGTTAAAGTTAAAGGCGAAGCTGGCGATCATTAGCGGCGTCAGCGGTTTAATCAGTAACGGCAGCGTAATCTTAAAGAAGTTCTGGAATGGACCTGCACCATCCATTGCTGAGGCTTCATACAGATCGTCCGGAATCGCTTTCAGCAAGCCCATGCAGAGGATCATCATGTACGGATAACCCAGCCAGGTATTGACGATAATCAGCATCGTTCGGGCGGTGGTCGGATCGCTAAACCAGGCTGGTTTCACGCCAAACAGCGCACTTAACATCATGTTGATCTCACCGAAGCTCTGGTTAAACAACCCTTTAAAAATCAAGATTGAAATAAACGATGGCACCGCGTAGGGCAGAATCAGCAGGACACGATAGACCGCTTTGCCGCGCAACGCCTCCCACTGCACCAGACACGCCAGAACCATGCCGACCGCCACCGTGAAAAAGACGGTGATCAGCGAGAACACCACGGTCCAGACGAAAATGGCGAGGAATGGTTTCTGGATGCCTTCGTCGGTGAAGACGCGGGTAAAGTTTTTCCAGCCGGTGGTCACGGTGTAACCGGGGCTTAGCTTTTCATCGCCCCAGTTGCTGTCGGCGGTAATGGACTGGTAAAAGCCAATTTGGTTATTCGGACGATATTTCACGCCGCTCTGATTATTCGTCAGCGAGCCGTCACCGTCGAGTGTGTAGAGCGGCTGCGTGTCAGAAAACTGGCGCAGGGAGCTCATCATCACTTTGTTGCCATCCGGAGTATGGCGGTAATGTCACTCAGCGCCTGACGATTTTGGGTAATCACGCGCAGATTCGCGCGCTCGCCTTCGGGCTGGGCGAGCGTTGCTTTCAGTTGCAGTTTTTGTTCGCCGCCAAATTTAAAAGCGTCGGAGAGGTAATTTTTGCCGGTTTCGCCGTCGCTGAGTGCCAGCTGCCACTCATCGCCCGCCGGGTAAAGACCAAAGTTATAGGTTTTGCCTGCTTGCCAGGAGCGATCTAACAATACTTCCTGTGCACGTTCAAAAGTCAGTTGGTTAGTGCTGCTGTAGTTGGTGAAGGCAATGGCGATGGTACAGACCAGAGGAAAGAGGACGAATAGACCCATCCCGGCCATTCCCGGATAGACATAGCGCCAGGCGTAGGCTTTACGATTAGTGAAAATATACAGCCCCGCTGAGCTCAATATCAGCGTGGTAATGGCGAACAGGTATTCCCCTTGTGCGTACATTAAAACAACAAGGTAACCCACCAGCAGACCGAGCAGACCTGACACTGACCATTTCAGCGCGTCGCTTTGCCACCAATGTTTCTTTTTAATGACATCCATGGGGTTCTTCCTCATTCCAGGACGGATAAGGCGTTAATGCCTTATCCGACAATAATTGCCTGATGCGACGCTGACGCGTCTTATCAGGCCTACATACGTTTTGGTTTTGTAGGCCGGATAAAGCGTTCACGCCGCATCCGGCAACAACTGTCTGATGCGACGCTGACGCGTCTTATCAGGCCTACATACGTTTTGGTTTTGTGGGCCGGATAAAGCGTTCACGCCGCATCCGGCAACAACAGCCTGATGCGACGCTGACGCGTCTTATCAGGCCTAC
>NZ_PTRE01000074.1 GCF_002965065.1 Escherichia sp. MOD1-EC7003 | reverse complement strand
CACAAATGCTATCGAATCAGTCCATCGCCAGTTCAGGAAACTGACCAAAACCAAAGGCGCTTTTCCGAATGAAAACAGTCTGTTGAAGCTGCTTTATCTGGGACTGCTGAACGCACAGGAGAAATGGACAATGCCCATCCAGAGCTGGAATTTGACATTGTCGCAGCTAGCCATTTATTTTGAAGGGCGGCTGAATAATGTGATGACGCTGTAGAATTTTTAACGTGACACAGAATTCTGAACGCTCTCACGGCGGGAGTGATCCCGCCTCCTACTCGATTTCAGACGATCTCTTCCGCGTACTGCCAAAGTGCTTTTAACAGCGCCACTTTCTCTTTGTCATCGGCATATTGTTGTGCCAGCATTTGCAATTCATCAGCATAGCCCTGCAAAAACTCTGGCGTGAAGACCTGGCGGCGGTGCTCCAGCCAGCGTTGCTGCTCGGCATAATCCAGCGTCCCTGGGAAGTTGCGCGCCCGATAATTGAACAACAGTTTTTCAATTCGTTTATCAACAAAAGTGATATCCAGTGCTGGTAAATTACGTGGCTCGGTTTCCAGTACAATTTTCATTGCTGCACGATCGGCGTCACTGAAAAAACCATTATAAAGCTGCGCATCCACGTTATCTGAAGGCGTAAACGGTTCGGCTTCAGCGAATATCGCCACCACTTTTTCACGCACTTGCGGATTTTCGCGCAGAATCTTCAGGTTATCGAGGCAATGCTGACGATTAATTCCCAGTCGGTCGGCATCTTCCGGGCGTAGCGTATTCGCCTGGGCCAGTACCGGACATTTATTGATATGCACTAACTTAACCGGAACGGCGGCGTTATCGCCGAGAGCGGCTTTTGCGGTATATAAACGCTCGCGCAATGTATTGCTGTCCAGCTCCAGTAATGGCGAAATATCTCCTGCCAAATCCACCATAATTACGGCATTACGATTTTCAGGATGCCAGGCCAGCGGCGCTACCCAACTGGTATTGCCGCGCCATGCCCCAAACATTCCGGAAACGTGCACCAGAGGTTTCATCTGCGGAACATCAATCAACGCCATCAGTTTATGTTTATTACGATGGGTAAAGAGATAATCAAAAAGGCGTGGCTGACGCGTTTTCACCAATTTCGCCATCGCAATAGTGGCGTACACATCGGCCATCGCATCGTGGGCGTTGCTATGCTCAATACCATTCGCTTTGGTTAAATGCTCAAGGCGAAAGCTCGGTAGACCGTCATCATTTTCAGGCCACTTTATTCCTTCCGGGCGCAGGGCATAACAGGCACGCATAACATCCAGCAAATCCCAGCGAGAGTTATCATGCTGCCAGCTCCAGGCGTAAGGATCGTAGAAATTACGATAAAAAACATTACGCGTGACCTCGTCGTCGAAACGCACATTGTTGTAGCCCAGAATACAGGTCTTCGGTACGGTAAAAAGCGCGTGAATACGAGCGGCAAACGCGGCTTCGTTTTCTCCTTTCGCCCGTGCTTCCTGCGGGGTAATACCGGTAATTAATACTGCTCCTGGCTGGGGTAAATAGTCATCCGCAGGCTTGCAGTAAAAGACTTCAGGTTCGCCGATAATATTGAATTCACTATCAGTGCGAATGGCTGCGAACTGTGCAGGGCGATCTAACGCGGGATGCGTGCCAAAAGTTTCGTAATCGTGAAACAAAAAGGTAGATTGTTGCTTACCGTCATTCATCATTAGGTCAAATCCGTTATTTCTGCTGTCAGCCAGAGTATCAAATATCACCGTGCTAAGCAGCTTTAGCGCGACAATTTGGCAGCGAGTAGCAACAGATCATGCCAGATAAAAATGAGAGGGCAGTCACATTTTCTTGCACTTTATTCCAGCCAGTTCATCAGTATTTTCGTAAAAAGAACAGCTATTTGAAACTCCTGAGGATTTGCTGTTGAAACGCCGTCTTTTTATTGCTGCTTCTTTGTTCGTTTTTAACTTATCGTCTGGTTTTGCGGCAGAAAACATTCCCTTTTCACCTCAGCCTCCAGAGATCCATGCCGGCTCCTGGGTATTGATGGATTACACCACCGGTCAGATTCTCACCGCGGGTAATGAGCATCAACAGCGCAATCCCGCCAGCCTGACAAAGCTGATGACGGGCTATGTCGTGGATCGCGCTATCGATAGTCATCGCATTACGCCAGACGATATTGTCACCGTGGGGCGCGATGCGTGGGCGAAAGATAATCCGGTGTTTGTCGGTTCTTCACTGATGTTTTTGAAAGAGGGCGATCGCGTATCGGTACGTGATTTAAGCCGTGGTTTAATTGTGGATTCCGGAAATGATGCTTGTGTTGCACTGGCTGATTACATTGCCGGTGGGCAACGGCAGTTTGTTGAAATGATGAACAATTATGCCGAGAAACTGCATCTGCAGGATACGCATTTTGAAACAGTGCACGGTCTGGATGCACCGGGGCAACATAGTTCGGCTTATGATTTAGCTGTGCTTTCTCGCGCTATCATCCATGGTGAGCCTGAGTTTTATCATATGTACAGTGAGAAAAGCCTCACCTGGAACGGTATCACCCAGCAAAACCGTAACGGGTTATTGTGGGATAAAACCATGAATGTAGATGGCCTGAAAACGGGTCATACTTCGGGGGCCGGGTTTAATCTCATTGCTTCAGCTGTGGATGGGCAGCGTCGTCTCATTGCAGTGGTAATGGGCGCCGACAGCGCAAAAGGTCGTGAAGAAGAGGCAAGAAAATTACTGCGGTGGGGGCAACAAAACTTTACTACGGTGCAAATTTTGCACCGTGGAAAAAAGATCGGTACGGAACGTATCTGGTATGGCGACAAAGAAAATATCGCTCTTGGAACGGAACAAGAGTTCTGGATGGTGCTACCGAAAGCCGAAATTCCGCATATCAAAGCAAAATATACCCTTGATGGTAAAGAACTGACTGCGCCAATTAGCGCCCATCAGCGGGTAGGGGAAATTGAACTTTACGACCGTGATAAACAGGTGGCGCACTGGCCGCTGGTTACCCTGGAATCTGTCGGAGAAGGCAGCATGTTTTCCCGCCTGAGCGATTATTTCCACCATAAGGCCTGACCTTTCTTTTGCAGCAGACTGGCAGGAGTGCGAGTCTGCTCGCATAATCAACATTCATTCCTTGTGGTTTTAATATTGCAAACATACTGATTGGAGGCGTCATGAACGACGAGATTAAGCAGGAAGATAAGCGTACCGTTGCAGGTCTCCATCTCGTTGGCCCGTGGGAACAGACGGTAAAGAAAGGCTTTGAGCAGTTGATGATGTGGGTAGATAGCAACAATATTGTGCCGAAGGAGTGGGTTGCTGTCTATTACGATAATCCAGACGAAACACCCGCCGAAAAATTACGCTGCGACACCGTAGTGACGGTGCCGGATCGCGTTACGCTCCCCGAAAACAGTAAAGAGTAAGATGCGCTATGAGCGCTTTTAATCTTCATTAACGGAGTTTCTGCGTGCGTGCTGATAAGTCATTAAGCCCGTTTGAAATCCGGGTATACCGCCATTACCGCATTGTGCATGGTACTCGGGTCGCGCTGGCATTCCTGCTCACTTTTCTCATTATCCGCCTGTTTACTATCCCGGAAAGCACCTGGCCGCTGGTCACCATGGTGGTGATTATGGGGCCAATCTCGTTCTGGGGTAACGTTGTTCCCCGTGCCTTCGAACGTATTGGCGGTACGGTGTTGGGCTCGATTTTAGGTCTTATCGCTCTGCAACTGGAGTTAATCTCGTTACCGCTGATGTTGGTCTGGTGCGCGGCGGCCATGTTCCTTTGCGGTTGGTTGGCGCTGGGCAAGAAACCATATCAAGGTTTATTGATTGGGGTGACGCTGGCAATTGTTGTTGGTTCCCCAACAGGTGAAATTGAGACGGCATTATGGCGAAGCGGCGATGTGATCCTCGGCTCTTTACTGGCAATGTTGTTTACCGGCATCTGGCCACAACGGGCGTTCATCCACTGGCGCATTCAACTGGCGAAAAGTCTGACCGAGTATAATCGGGTCTATCAATCTGCATTCTCACCGAACTTACTCGAACGCCCACGTCTGGAAAGTCATCTGCAAAAACTCCTGACTGATGCCGTGAAAATGCGTGGGCTGATTGCACCTGCCAGCAAAGAAACCCGTATTCCAAAATCGATATATGAAGGTATTCAGACCATTAACCGCAATCTGGTTTGTATGCTGGAGCTGCAAATCAATGCATACTGGGCCACGCGCCCCAGCCATTTCGTGTTATTAAATGCGCAAAAACTGCGTGATACGCAGCACATGATGCAGCAAATACTGCTGAGTCTGGTTCATGCGCTGTACGAAGGTAATCCACAGCCGGTTTTTGCCAATACGGAAAAATTGAACGATGCTGTTGAAGAGTTGCGTCAGTTGCTCAGTAACCACCATGACCTGAAGGTCGTGGAAACACCCATTTATGGCTATGTGTGGCTGAACATGGAAACGGCACATCAGCTTGAGCTGCTATCGAATCTGATTTGCCGGGCCTTGCGCAAATAATTCCTGAACATCAGAATCACCTTGCTGCTGCTTCGATTCAGCAAGGATAAAGGGTATGATAGTGAAAAGGGATAAAAGCATTGTCATCTGCGGCAGCTATGAGTAATGTTTGTCCTAATGAATAGCGGTTGCTTAAACGAATCCGACTCTCACATTATCAGGGGTATAATAATGGAAACTACCAAGCCTTCATTCCAGGATGTACTGGAATTTGTTCGTCTGTTCCGTCGTAAGAACAAACTGCAACGTGAAATTCAGGACGTTGAGAAAAAGATCCGTGACAACCAGAAGCGCGTCCTGCTGCTGGACAACCTGAGCGATTACATCAAGCCTGGGATGAGCGTCGAAGCAATCCAGGGCATCATCGCCAGCATGAAAGGTGACTATGAAGATCGCGTTGACGATTACATCATCAAAAATGCCGAGCTCTCCAAAGAACGCCGCGACATCTCCAAAAAGCTGAAAGCTATGGGCGAAATGAAAAACGGCGAAGCGAAGTAATTGCTGTTTTATTCAATGAGGGTTGCCCGGCAATCCTCATTGTTCATTGATTCTTTTCTGTGTATCACAAGTCATCATTCCCATCTGATAACATATCGAAATTAGCGACAGTCTTCTGCTGTATGCAGCAAGGCAAAAAGCACTATTATTTACTGCACGGTCACCAACACTGAGAGTGCTCCCGCTTCCTGTAACCAACATTTCACCAAAGATATTTGTTCCATGCTGACTAAATCTGCTTTGGTTACAACTCCAATGACCGGACGACTCATTGATGAGGTAAAGCCTGGCGAAAAAGGTGACCACATTAAGCACCCGCGCGATAATGTCCGCTTCACAGGCTCTGGCCAGCAATGCTCCGGCTGGTGGGGCAGTAGCATTAATCCATTATCTGAATGAAATCTGTCAATCCAGAGAAATCGTTGCCAATGACGCATTTTATCGGATGTTAACACGAGGAAGTCTGGTTTTTCCGTAAGGCCATCTTCATTTGTAATGGATTGAGAATGCTGGATTTTTATTTATATTACGCGCAGTATTAACCGCGTAAATGTTCTGCGGTCAGCAACGATGGGGCATCCATTGTTCTGTTTAATTAATACCATCATACAATTGAACCAGGAGTCGGTATGATGATTTTGGTAACGGGTGGCGCACGGTGGAGCGCTGGCAACATCTTGATGAATGACTTCATGCAGACATTAAACCGCATGAAGCTGTGTTGCTGGAATGCGTTACCACAATGGTGACTAATCTGTTGTTTGATTATGGCGGCGATAAAGACCCTGATGAATGGGATTATCAGGCGATGGAACAGGCGATTAATACGGAGATTCAGCCATTGATTGCAGCCTGCCAGCGTTGCCCTGCAAAGGTCGTATTAGTGACTAACGAAGTGGGAATGGGGATTGTGCCGGAGAGTCGTCTGGCACGATATTTTCGTGATATTGCCGGGCGGGTAAATCAGCAGCTGGCCGCTGCGGCAAATGAAGTATGGCTGATGGTTTCGGGTATTGGAGTAAAAATCAAATGAGTAAATTATTTTGGGCGATGCTCTCTTTTATTACGCGTCTGCCGGTACCGCGTCGTTGGTCCCAGGGGCTGGATTTCGAGCATTATTCTCGCGGTATTATTACTTTTCCTTTAATTGGATTATTGCTTGGCGCCATTAGTGGACTGGTTTTCATGGCGTTGCAGGCATGGTCTGGTGTACCCGTGGCGGCATTGTTTAGCGTGCTGGTGCTGGCGCTGATGACCGGGGGATTCCATCTGGACGGTCTTGCAGATACCTGTGATGGCGTATTTTCTGCACGTAGCCGCGATCGTATGTTGGAAATCATGCGTGATAGCCGTTTAGGTACTCACGGAGGTGTGGCACTGATTTTTGTTGTGCTGGCAAAGATCCTTGCGTTAAGCGAATTGGCTCTGCGTGACGAACCGATCCTTGCATCGCTGGCGGCAGCATGTGCGGTCAGCCGCGGGACGGCCTCATTATTGATGTATCGTCATCATTATGCCCGGGAAGAAGGGCTTGGCAATGTGTTCATTGGCAAAATTGATGGGCGACAAACTTGTGTCACACTCGGTTTAGCCGCTATTTTTGCTGCCGTATTACTGCCGGGTATGCATGGTGTAGCGGCGATGGTGGTGACGATGGTGGCGATCTTCATCCTTGGTCAGCTTCTCAAACGGACTCTGGGTGGGCAAACCGGCGATACGCTGGGAGCAGCCATAGAGCTTGGAGAACTGGTCTTTCTGCTGGCGCTGCTATAAAGAGACGCGACATGCAAACACTTGCCGATTTACTGAATACGATCCCTGCTATCGATTCTGCCGCCGCGCTCGCAGCCTGCCAGATGTCTCCTGCAATCAAACCGTCTCTTATTCCTTCTCACCTGTCGGCAGAAAAAGGGGCGCGTATTGCGCTGTTCCATTTGGGGCTGGAGCCTTATCTCAAATGGGCGAACTTGCTGCCAGTAATATTGTTCTGCCGGGGAAAACGACTTCTGACTTGAACAGTTAAAAACGAAAAGTCTGATAAAAGCTATACTTATCGGATAGTTTTCGCGACTTAGGAAAGGGACATGATGCGTCGTGTAAATATTTTTTGCTCATTTGTTCTGCTTTTTGCCAGCCATAATAGCCTGGCGGTAACCTATCCATTACCTCCGGAGGGTAGCCGTTTAGTGGGGCAGTCGCTTACGGTAACTGTTCCTGATCACAATACCCAGCCGCTGGAAACTTTTGCCGCACAATATGGGCAAGGGTTAAGTAACATGCTGGAAGCGAATCCGGGCGTTGATGTTTTTTTGCCGAAGTCTGGTTCGCAACTCATCATCCCGCAGCAGCTGATTTTGCCTGCCACTGTTCGTAAAGGGATTGTGGTTAACGTCGCTGAGATGCGTCTTTATTACTACCCGCCAGACAGTAATACTGTGGAAGTGTTTCCTATCGGTATCGGTCAGGCCGGGCGAGAAACCCCGCGTAACTGGGTGACTGCTGTTGAACGTAAACAAGAGGCACCAACCTGGACGCCAACGCCTAACACTCGGCGTGAATATGCGAAACGAGGGGAGAGTTTGCCCGCTTTTGTCCCTGCGGGGCCTGATAATCCCATGGGGCTGTACGCGATTTATATTGGCAGGTTATATGCCATTCACGGAACCAATGCCAATTTTGGTATTGGGCTTCGGGTAAGTCAGGGCTGTATTCGTCTGCGCAATGACGATATCAAATATCTGTTTGATAATGTTCCGGTAGGCACACGTGTGCAAATTATTGATCAGCCAGTGAAATACACAACCGAACCGGATGGTTCAAAGTGGCTGGAAGTTCATGAGCCGCTGTCGCGTAATCGTGCAGAATACGAGTCTGACCGAAAAGTACCATTGCCGGTAACCTCATCTTTGCGGGTGTTTCTCAACGGGCAAGAAGTTGATGTGAATCGCGCAAATGCTGCATTGCAACGTCGATCGGGAATGCCTGTGCAAATTAGTTCTGGTTCAAGACAGATATTTTAAGAACGTTGGTAGTTAAAAAGCAAAAAGCCTGCTCGAAAGCAGGCTCTTTTGAATCGGGTCCCTCTGACTGGGATTGCCTTTGCCATGTATTTTGACTTTCCATTCGCCCTCACCGAAGACCTTCAGCCCGGTGGAATTATTCAACAAAGCCTGGTAATGCTATTAACTGGGGTGATACTTTCTCAATAACCATTCGTCATTCTATTGTTATTTTATTTTATTATCTCTTATTTACCGCTTGTTACACATAAAAACTCAAGGGTAATAATTCTTGCAATGAATACCATAACAATAAAGCATAAATACAATAAATCATTATTCATTAACAAATCACTTGAATAACAATTAATTGAAAGACGTGTGCAATAGTTAAATCACTAACTAACCCATTTGTATAGACCTGTAAAGCCTGTCAATAGTTTTGTAGCATCATTATAAATAAATTAATAAAATATAATTTTGCTAAAGACCCGACTATTTAAACCCCGGAAAGCTACTGGAAGGCCATTATGGATTTAAGGAAAACCTTGGTTTATTTGCAGATTGCGCTGCAAATATTTCCCCCTTCTTCGTTGATTTACCTTGGCGCAACACAACAAAGTTATGCTCAGGAGCGCGTTGCGACTGTAAACACCGAAGCAGAAGAAGATACCGATCAAACGTTGGCCCGCACTGCCATCCAGGCAGGAACAATTCTTGGTTCCGATAATGGAGGTTCCGTTACCTCTGCCATCACCTCCGCAGCAACAGGTGCCGCCAGCGCCGAAGTACAGGAGTGGTTAAACCAGTTCGGAACGGCCCGCGTTAATCTCAGCCTCGATGAAAACTTCTCGTTGCAGGACTCCGACCTGGATGTACTGGTTCCGCTTTACGACGATAAAAAATCCAATCTCCTGTTTACCCAGCTCGGTGGACGTCGCAACGATGACCGTAATATTGTCAACGCCGGTTTTGGTTATCGTTATTTTTCAGATAGCTGGATGTGGGGTACCAACGTCTTTTATGATCGTCAGGTTTCGGGGAATCAACATCAGCGCTTGGGCGTAGGCACCGAATTTGGTTGGGATTATCTGAAACTCTCTGCCAATGGTTATTTCCGTCTTAGCGACTGGAAAGAATCCAAAAGCTATGAAGATTATGACGAGCGTGTCGCCAACGGTTTTGATATACGCGCCAAAGGTTATCTGCCTGCATGGCCGCAGTTAGGTGCCAGTGTGGTCTATGAACAATATTATGGCGACAGCGTCGGCCTGTTCGGCGACGATGAAGATGACAGACAGAAAAATCCGCATGCGGTGACTCTCGGCCTTGACTACACGCCAGTTCCCTTACTTACGTTCGGCGTGAACCAGAAATTCGGCAAAGGCGGCGAGGATGATTTCCAGGTCAACATGGCGATGACGTGGACGCCTGGCGTACCGCTGCGCGATCAACTTGATCCTTCCGCCGTCGCCGCGCGCCGTACACTGATGGGTGGGCGTCAGGAACTGGTCGACCGTAACAACAATATTGTCCTGGAATACCGTAAGCAGGACATCATCTCCCTTTCACTCCCGCCGGAAATCACCGGGGACGAAAAAACCGATCATCCCGTGACGGCGAAAGTGACCGCCAAACATGGGCTGGATCATATTGAATGGCAGGGCGATAGCTTCTTTAATCACGGCGGCAAGGTGGAGTCCACTTCCAGTCCTTACCAGTTTACCGTAACGCTGCCGCTCTGGCAGGACAACAACCAGAACAGCTATACGCTCACCGGTACGGCGTGGGATAAAAACGGTAACGCCTCCAACCCCAGCCACATGCAAATTAACGTCAACGGGATTGATGTCGCATCGTTACAATCGACCACCACCGCATCCCCTGTGACGATACCCGCCGATGGCGTCAGTACTTCGCAGGTTACCGTCACGCTTTATCGCGATGATGGCTTAAACGCAACAGGTCTGGCTTCACGATTGACGGCAACAATGGCGGTCAGCAATGTCACGCCGGATACCTCAGGCGCAGAGCCGAAAACGCATACTCTGAGTAGTTTTACCGAACAATCACCTGGTGTGTATGTTTCCACCTTTACCAGCGGCACCACACCCGATACGGTCATCGTACAACCGGCCATCGACGGCACGATCAAACTGGCAACGGCGAAAATCATCGAAGAGCCTGTTACCAACATCGCCACGCTTTCTTCGCTGGAAGAATCCGCAACCAGCGCACTGGCTGACGGTGTATCAACCATTACGTTAACCGCGTATGTGGTTGACCAGAATGGCAATACGCTGAAAGATAAAACGCTCCGCTGGAGCGCCGATAAAACGCAGGCACAACTCTCCGCTACGGAATCGACCACGGATGAAAAGGGTCAGGCGCAGATCACCGTGACCAGTAACGACGTCATCGATACCATCGTTACCGCCTCACTGGATCAGGGAAACAGCTTAAGCACGCCAACCCTCAGCTTTACCGCTGATACTGCGGATGCGCAGGTCGTGGCGATCAAAGCCAATAAAACCCAGGTTGTCGCCAACAACAAAGACAGCGTAAAAGTTTCAGCGCTGGTGACCGATGATAATCAGCACCCGCTGGAAGGTATTACGGTTGACTGGGATATTGATAAAACAGACAACACCGCGCTCGGGCAGCGAACATCTGTTACCAACGACGCCGGGATTGCCACCACAGAGCTGAAATCCGCAAAAGTCGGTACAATTACCGTCGCCGCCAGCGTTAATAACGGCGCAGAGAAGCAGACTGGCGAAATCAACTTTGTCGCCGATCAAGAAAGCGAACGTGTGACGGACATCACGCTATCGAAAACACAGGCCACCGCTGATGGAGTGGACAGCATCACCTACACGGCAACCGTCACCGATACGCTGGGCAACCCGGTTTCCGGTGCAACGGTCAACTGGTCTGCGGATAACAGCGATGCTCGCCTGAATCCTGCCCAGACCACCAGTGATGAAAACGGTAAATCTTCTATTACCGTCACCTCACAGAAAGCAGGCGATGTGATCGTCACGGCACAGACCAGCGATACCACGCCGCGTCAGGCCGATAAAGCCAGCTTCGTGGCAGATAAAGCCACAGCACATCTGCTAACGGTAGTGAGCGACAAAGCGTCAGCGCTGGCTAACGGCGGCGATGCCATTACCCTTACCGCCACCGTCGCTGATGCCAACAATAACCTGCTGGAAGGGGTGGACGTTAACTGGAATGTATCTCCTGCTGGCGGCGTTTTGTCGACCAACAGCGGTACTACCGGTGCCGATGGCGTTGCCAGGGTGACGTTAACCTCAACAACGGTTGACAGCTATACGGTAACAGCGACAGCCAATAATGACAGTAAAGATGTGAAGGGCCTGCAATTTACCGTTGATGTCAATTCCGAACACCTGGAAAAAATTGTCGCCACGCCGTCAACCGAGGCCATCGCTGATGGGCAGTCCGCCATCACGCTGACCACGCACCTGATTGACAACGCAGGACATCCGGTAAGCGGTGAAACCGTAAACTGGAGCGCCGATAGCGCCAGCGCGACACTCTCCGATGCGCAAAGCGTGACGGATGAACAAGGGCAGGTACAGATCACCGTAACCAGCGCGGATGTGATTGCGACAGTGATCACCGCAAAACATGGTGGTAACGATAGCCAGCAATCTGACACCCTGCACTTTACCGCCGATCAGGCCAGCGCGAAGGTCGTCACCATCGTTAGCGACAAGTACAGCGTCGTCGCCAACAAGATGGACAAAGCCATTGTCACGGCCACCGTGCTTGACAGCCACCAGCACCCGCTGGCGAATGTCGATGTGAACTGGGCGATTGATAAGGCGACGGACGGTAGCAACCTGGGTCAGCGGAGCAGTAAAACCAATGACCAGGGCCAGGCCACCACGGAGTTAAGCTCGGACAGAGTCGGTTCGGCGAAGGTTTCCGCCAGCTATAACGGTGGTGAAGCCAAACAAACGAACGAGATCACCTTCATTGCTGACCAGACTACGGAAGCTGTCACCAGCATTACACTCTCTAAAACGCAGGCGATAGCCAACGGCATCGACAGCATTACCTATGAAGCGACAGTCACCGACGCGCAGGGCCACCCCGTGCCGAATGCGACTGTCACCTGGTCTGCGGATAAGCGCGATGCGCAATTAAGCACTACGCAAACAACCAGTGATGAGAACGGTAAATCTTCGATTATCGTCACTTCGCTGAAAGCGGGTGATGTCATCATCACCGCGCAGACCAGCGACGTAACGCCGTATGATGCTGACAAAGCCACCTTCATCGCCGATAAAACCACCGCCAAAGTGCTGGAGGTTGATAGCGATCGCGACAGCGGTCTGGCAAACGGCAACGATGAGTTGAAGATTACCGCGAAAGTGGTCGATGCCAACGATAACCTGGTTTCCGATATGGATGTCAGTTGGTCAAAAGATCTCTCGACCGGCACGCTTTCCACGGACAGCAGTAAAACGAACGCATCAGGTCTGGCTGAAGTTTCGTTGCGTTCGATGGAGGTTGCGACCTATAAGGTCACCGCCGAAACGAATGGTACCAGTGGTTCTAAATCGGGTCTTTCTTTCATTGGCGATAATGCCACCGCGCTCGTGGTGAGTATTGATGCCGATAAGAAGGTCGATATCATTGCCGATAAAGACACGGTGACGCTCACGGCATTAGTGGAAGATGAAAACCATCATCCATTATCCGGCATCACGGTAAACTGGAGCAGCAGCGATGAGGCGAACTCAACATTTAAACCAGGGGCTTCTTCCGTAACAAACGAGCAGGGGATCGCGACTATCACCTTCTCAACGCTGAAAGCTGGCACAGTTAATGTCACGGCAAGCGTCAATAGCAGTAGCCAGGTACAACCGCTGGAAGTGATCGCCAATGAGGCTACCGCGAAAGTCACGCTGACCTCGGATAAGAAACAGGGCATTGCCGACGGTATCGATAAAGTGATCTGGACGGCGACCATGCTGGATAAAAATGGCAACCCGGTTATTGGTAAAAACATGACCTGGACGACCAACAACGCCGATGTCACGCTGGATACCACCACCAATGTCACCGACGATCAAGGGCAAGCGACTTCGGGAGGGTCATCACTGAAAAGCGGCAAAGTTATCGTAACGGCGAGAGCGGATGTTACGCCATCACGCTACGATGATTCCGATCAGGTGACCTTCGTTGGCGATGCTAAAACCGCGCATCTGGTGACGCTGACGCATGACATCGATCACGCGGCGGCGGGTGTTGACACAGTGCATTACACCGTAGAAGTGCGCGATGGCAACGATAACCTGGTACCCGACGCCAGCGTGGCGTGGACTACGGATATCAACAGGCTCTCGGCGTCATCAACCACAACCGACAAAAATGGGATCGCGACAGTTGGCTTGTCCGGCACGAAGTTTGGTTTTGCCACCGTTACGGCAACCATCAATGACAGTACGTTAACAGACAATAAAGTTGAGTTTATCGCCAGCGTTTCTGGTGACTGGATTATTGAGGATGCCAGCGCACTGGATGAGTACAACGGTCCTTACGTGAGTTCATTCCCGAAACTGGGCTATGTTGCGACCGGCGACACCGTTGGGCCAACGGATATTTTCTACTCCAATGGCGTGCCGGGAAATACGTTAATCACAATCCCGATGACCAACGTGGAAACAAACGCGGTTATCACGGTGACGATTTCAGCGAGGAACTCCACGCCTTGTGCGGGAATGCAATTTAATGATGCCTCTACCTGTGAGTTAGCGGAAAGCCGGGCCAACTTCCAGTTCAGAACCTATGATGGCGACAATGCCCATATTCCATCAGGGGTCTATACCGGGAAGATCACTTACGATGGTAAAGACTGGGATTCGTCATGGGCACTGAGCTATACCACGACGGTTAAACTGACTAAACCGTAAGTCTACGGCCTTAAAGGAAGTGAACATCGCCTGTGGTGTCGCCTGTCTCTTGATCAGGAGATCTGATCAAGAGACAGCCCTTTAGGGCGGGGTGTACGTCAAAGTGAATGAAGTCCAGCCATACGAAGGGGTAAACCATCTCCTGCGGGCGCTGTTGCCACTGTTTGGTAATGCCTCTAATTAGTTGGATTGATGTATAGCCGCTTTTGAGGTTTTCTTATGGCCAGCGTTACTGTTCATTATCCCCGTTGTCGGTCTGCTCAGGTCTACCGTCATGGTCAGAACCCTAAAGGCCGTGACCGGTTTCGCTGTCGTGACTGCCATCGCGTGTTTCTGCTCACCTACACCTGTGAAGCCTGCAAGCCCGCTGTCGACCGTGAGGCCCCTGATTAGGCCCCGAAAACTATGGATGTCAAAAAAACCGGCAACCTCTTGCGAGACAGCCGGGTAAATATAACTTCTTGTTTTTTAACTATCTTGAGACTTGTGGAGATATCTCAAGACCAGAATCTGGCTCCTCTGACTGGGATCGCCTTAGCCAGTAACTGGCTAATAAATAGGCTAAACCTGAATTGCGATGCTGTCAAGACCACCAGAATGACCACCATAGAGTGGCGATAGCCCCATCGGATAAATCAGCCCGGAAATACAATATGATAATTTGGGTTCGATCGTTTAGTACGATTTCTTCGAGACCTTATTATCCGACCCTACCAACCTAACCGTGGTGCAGTACCTTAGTGCGTCTTGGAGACAGCAAATTTGTCCGTAACGCGGGGGGTAAAGGCCATGGGAGTTACTCGCTGTGACAACCCAAAACTATCGATATGATTGCTCGGAATGGCAAGCGACTGGAACATATATCTGATTTCGTTATTGATGAAGTACAGGTAAGACTGGAAATCATTTTTGTCTGCCATTTTTACATGTGTATGTACGGTGAGAGGGAAACGCGTACAATCTTGCTTTAGACAATGATTAAAATTATTTAATCTTAGTTATGTGTACCAAAATGTTTTACAAGATGATCTATAACACTACGCAGCTTTGCCGATGGACGGCTGTCCTGAGGATAAATAAGATACATCGGAGTCGGTTTATATGACCACTCGGGTAATACCTGAACTAGGTTTCCCTGTGTAATATCATCCATTAATATAGACTCGGGTTGCAGCACAATACCACATCCATTAACCGCAGCTATCCTCAATGCGTTCCCAAGATTAGACATAAAACGTCCTTTAATGCATGCTTTAAAAGTTTCACCATTTGGCCCCATCAATTCCCAACGATCCTGATGAACCCAGTATGAGATCCCAAGGCAGCTAAACTGCCCCAGCTGATTTGGATGTTCTGGTGTACCATGCTGACGAATGTAATCCGGTGAGGCAGCAAGAATTCGGCGGTACGAACGTAATGGCCGGGCAACCATATTTGGTTTGTCAACTTCACCTACATGGATACCAAGTTCATAATGACCATCGGTCAGATCTGGTATTTTGTTATCCAGAGTCAACATAATTTTTACTTCTGGATTTTGTGCCATATAAGAACTGAGCACTGGCACTAAGAACTGGCAGCCGAAACTTACTGGTGCAACCATCTGAACTAAACCTTTCGGTGATGATTGCAATTCCATTGCACTATATTCTGCAAGAGCGAATTCAGAAAGAACCCGACTGCACCGCTCATAGTAAAGCTTCCCCACTTCTGTTAACTGCTGTCGACGAGTTGTACGATGCAACAGGCGAGCACCTAGTCGCTGCTCAATTGCTTGTATATGCTTGGCAACCATTGTCGTTGACACATCGCTAAGATCAGCCGCTGCGGTAAAACTTCCGCATTCGACAACCCTAACAAACATCTCCATTCCGGCAAGTTTATCCATGATTAACAACCTGTAGGTTCTAATTCTATCAACCTAACTCATATTTATCATAGCTTCAGCGCAGGTGATAATAGTCTTACTAGCTGAAGTGGTTCCCTGCTCAGGAGGACTGGTATGTCTATTTTTTGTTCAAAAATGTAACCGTAAGTCCTGTCTGAACGGAGCTACATTTTGCTCAAAAAACGAGCGCAAATCAATGTGTAAAAATAGCATTTGGCGATATCAGACACTTTTTTGAGACAACTGATAAGTAAAATTTATTGATTAACTATCGAGATATGCAGATATGAGAAACTCTTATTCATTGGGCGTCATTTGTTGCATGATCGCTACGTTATCTTGGGGAGGTACCTTTCCATTGATGACCAGCGCATTAACACGAATAGATCCCTATACATTTACAACACTACGCTATGGATCTGCTGCTGTTGTATTATCAATTGCACTTTATTTTCGAGAAGGCCCGCAAGGCTTAAGTCTGAAAGGTGAGCGAGTAGGTTTGGTTTGGGGGCTTGGATCAGCTGCGTTTGTTGGTTTCGGTTTTTTCGTGTTTTTGGGCCAACAAATGGCAGGCCCAAAAGGCGCTTTAACCGCTTCGATTATGATGGCAACAATGCCCATGCTCGGAATCTTGGTAAATTGGTTACTGCGTAAAGTTGCCCCCCCGGCGGTATCTATTTGTCTTATTCTGATGTCTTTCTTTGGGGTCATAACCGTTATAACAAAAGGACATTACAGCAGCTTGTTCGCCGCCCCATCTAGCTATCTGGCTAATGCACTGATTATATTTGGGGCTCTATGCTGGGTTATTTACACGGTAGGAGCATCATTTTTCCCTCATTGGTCTCCATTAAAATATACCACATTAACAACAGTCTTAGGTGTAACAAGTATTTTGGTCCTAAATGTGCTTATCTATGTCTTTAATATCGTTCCTGTGCCTTCGAAAAGTGATTTTATATTCGTTATCCCACAAGTATTTTACACGGCAATTATTGCTAGTTTTGTCGGGATCCTTTGTTGGAATATAGGTAATAAAATTCTAACTCCACTTAATGGAGTGTTATTTATGGATATTGTTCCGATAACTGCATTCTCAATTTCAGCCATGATAGGGGTGAAACCTGGTTTCCCGGAAATTACAGGTGCGTGTATTACAGGGTTGGCGCTTATATTCAATAATCTGTACTTGCGGTTTAGAACGATGAATATGAAAACTATATCCATGAAAACACCATCGTGAGTGCATCATCTATAAGATTTAGTATAGATGAGAAAGAATTTTCATTATTTACATAGTAAGGAAAGGAAAATGTTTTTAAAAGTTGGAGAGTTAATATTACATGCTGATCTTCAGGGAGCTGATGATGCGCCTGTGATCGTACTGCTGCATTCATTGGGAACTAATTTTCATCTTTGGGATCCTATGATTCCAACTTTAACCCATGACTATCGTATATTACGACTTGACATGCGTGGACATGGGTTGAGCGAAATTGGAGAAAATCCATTTTATATTTCTGACTTGGCCAAGGATGTGCTTAATGTTGTGGACTCTTTAGAAATAAATTCCTTTATTGTTGTAGGGGGTTCTATTGGGGGATTGATTGCCCAATATTTGGCTGATACGGTACCTGAACGGTTACTTTCTATGGTGCTGATTGACACTTATCTTGCACCTGCTTCGTTATCATTCTGGTGTGACATGTCCGAGGACATCAGGCGTTATGGTTTAAGTCATCGAGTGGATGATATTTTTTCTCGTTGGCTAACTCCTGCGTTTAGCACAACCCCTGCGGCTATTGGGATGAAGCAGATGCTACGTAATACTTCTGATAAAGGTTATGCAGGGTGTGCTTGGTCTCTTTCACAAATTACGCAACAAGAGATTAAAAATAAGCAAGTACCAGCATTAGTGATGGTTGGAGAATATGATACTGTCGCTACACCTGATGTAGCAAAAAAAATGTCTATAGCTCGTAATGGGAAATTTATACTTCTTGAGAACGCAGCACATATTCCAATATTTGAAAAAACAGAGGTTATTTTATCTGAAATTCTTACATTCTTGACTGTTGACGCTGGGGAAAAGTAAGGCAATAAAATATGTTCTCTTGCTATCACACTTCTATATTTATAGTGAGAAATTGAAATAATATATACCCTAAATAGCTCGAGTTGCACGAAGATGGCGACACAGTGAAACCCCGGGAGCTTACATAAGTAAGTGACTGGGGGGAGCGAGGAAAGCCAACTCACAAGCAATTTGAAGTATGACGGATATATATTTTTAATAGTTTTGCTTAAAGATGCAATATTTTTAATTAATTCCTGTTTTATTTTCATTCAGTACGTTAAAAAGTATTAATTAATGGGTGAAACTATATCTTGAATGAGATCAGCGAAAATAATTTATTAATCTTAGTTATATAAAAGTGATATTATGCAAATTCATTCTCTTCAGTCATCAAAAAATGATATCAATAACATATTAAGCACTAATACTATACCTTCGTTGATAATGCTATTAGCTATTTTTTCGGAACTGAAGAATGATTCAAAAATTATAGATCCAGAAATATCCAATCAGCTATTAATGAGTGTAACGCAAGCATTAGAAGACTTTGGGTATAAAGGTTTTATTCATCGGTATAACTCATCATTTAGTATCCGTATATTGAATAATATACTATCTAATCCAGGCCGGAATTGGCGCTCTACTGATATAGAAGAATACTTACACATCAGCGGTGCAACATTGCGTCGGCATCTTGCAAAAGAAGACACATCGTTTCATTTACTATTGCGTGAAGCCCGTTTATACTATGGACTAGGTTTATTAAAAACGACAAATAAATCAATAAAAATGATCGCCCATGAGTGTGGGTACAGTTCACCATCTTGTTTTACAAGGAATTTTATTTCGCATTTTGGAATTGTTCCTTCTGAAATAAAAAAATAGCCTTATTATAGGTGTTCTTCTCAGAATTAAAATCTCTTTAATGTCAGCTGCTGTAAATCCATAATTAATGTTCTGATAACCTCTATGGAATTTATATGAACTCACACAAGACTAAAATTATCTTTGTAACTTGGTATGCTGGCTGAAAGTTTCTCAGCAGATGTAACTTCTATAGCCACTATTTGAAATAGGCAAACCCAGCCCCACGTTTTACATGATTATTCTGCTGGTTTGCATCCTAATTGGTCATCATATCATATTCGTAGTAATTCGGGCTGCGGATCTAGGTATGCCGTGTTTTAGACAGATGCAGACTATTTTGGGTAGGAAAAAGAATGCATTTACAATCTCAGAAAATCACCTACTTACCCAAGTAAGTTCTTAGGTAGTGCAAAAAAGCATGCAATCTGAAGTATCATGAGTATATATCTATAGTTTAGCATAATTGAACATTCGTTAATGTAAAGTTCAATTATCCGACATATTCTTATAATGAATGGTAGAATCAAATACATATAATATAAATTTTTATTATACATTTGATGGTTACCATAACGTAAGATTGAGCGTTTCAGGCTCTACATTGAGCATTTTAAGCATTTGTGTTGTGCGATAATAGCTACGTTGATATTACTTATAGTTTAAGATCACATTTAATTCCTTTTATCAGTAATCTCACAATCAGCTTCGGTATGTGGACGAGCGACTCTGTCAGCATTATTGACAGCTTTTTTTGAAAATACATTATAGGTACTTAATGATGGATATCAGGATTTATAATCAAGCTACTCATCAATATGCACTTGAAATTCTCAGAAATGATGGTGTTATTGTAGCTCCCAGTGTTACTAATTATGGTGTATTTTGTTCAGCAACTAGCGCGATTGGTATTGCCAGAATTTTTAAGATGAAAGAACGCACAAAATTTGGTCCGTTAACTTTGGGAATCGGAAACCCGAATGATGCAAGAACATATGCAAATATCCCACCAGAATTTTCTGGTGAGTTGATTGCCGAACTTCTTTTGGGTATGACTACATTAATTTTCTTCAAAGCTCCTGCGGCTGAATTGTTTCCTGAGCAAATGACTATGGGGGCACCTACGGTAGGTCTTTTTTGCCATGGAATGAGTCCAATGTACGAAATTGGTCGTGACTTTGGCCCTATAGCTCTTACGTCATCAAATATTTCAGGTACAGGGGGGCACCAAGTAACTCGTGAACAGGCTATTAGTGACTTAGGTCAACATGCTGATCTGGTAATCGATAATGGCCCTATCGGTTGGGACGAGTCGGCAGGGCCTTTTCAAAGTAACACCGTCGTTGATTTTTCTTTTAATCCGCCACATTTGGTACGTCCTGGGCGATTTCCTACAGAACGGTTAAAAGGACTTTTTCCAAACTTGATTACCGATTTGGATGATTATAAAAAAATACTCACTTCGCGTATGGGGAATATAAGATTATGATCGGATATCACTTGGATAGATGATCCTACCCACCAATAGTGGACACGGGACTAAGTGAGTAAACTCTCAATCAGAGGTGACTC
>NZ_PTRE01000073.1 GCF_002965065.1 Escherichia sp. MOD1-EC7003 | reverse complement strand
AGTCATCCTGTTTACCTCTTTCTCAGGGAGTTTAGTCTCCAGGATTCCCGGGGCGGTTCACGCTTACTGCTGTCCGGTATTCCCCAACGCTTTTTTAGCGACTGCTCGGCAAGCCATATCTGTCTTATCCCCGTTTTGAGAAGCTGCGCACTGTATTCCCAACTGTGCCCGGCAAGAAGCAACGACAACACCTTCTTTTGCTTTTCCGGGAAGCGTTCTGACATAACGATTGTCTTTGTGCGGTTATTCACCTCTTTAATAAAGACAGAGTAACTGCTCATAACGGGCAAATTCTCTGCTTGTTTCAGCCCTGAAAATCTACCAGAGGCATTTGCAATACTGACTGTACTCTCCACTGACATTCCAGGTTTCAGTAACCTCAGGTTTTTGAGAACGCCAGAAATACTCACATCCGGTGGCAGAAAAAAGGGCGCGGCGCACAACACCACCACGAATGAGTGATCCCGATAAAATCGGAACCACATCTCAGCGCATTCGGCAGGTCGCCCTGCCGATATCACGACACTTTGTGGCCCGTGCCGCAATTTTTTGCATAACTCCTCTTCTGTTCTGATGCAGGTAACATTGCCGACAGAACCTGTTGAGAGAGCTGTGAACTGCGCTGGTACGATTCCTGAGGGACAGAAAAGAACAAAACGCATCTTTCCCTCACAGATGTCAGTACACCAGCACGTTGTACAGGCTGTACAGCGTGCCTCCCAATCCTGCAGCCCAGAGCAGTAGAAATATTTTGGCCCCTACACTGTAGCGAGTCCGTACGCGCCGCAGTGGCTGGCAATAACAACGCTGCTGTGTCATAACAATCCAGGTCTTTTTTTAGATATGTGTTTTCTTTGTCCGGAAAGCACTTTTCCGGATATAGCGTCAGAATTTATTGATTCAGCAACGGCAACCTTCTCTGGATAAAAAATTCCGGACACCATGTTCTGCACATACTGAGTGAGCTGATGAGCGGAATGTTGTCCGATATATTTTGCATGTAGCCGTATATTCCGTTTCACTCTGCTGTCACCGCATCCCGTATAGAGCAGCTTGAAATCGCTCAGTGTTCCCAGTCCAAGTTTCATTAATGCCCGTGTGGCAATCGCATGCAGCGTCTTTGAACTGCGTTGCTCATAACGGGCAATCTCACTGAAACTCACGCCTTGCATCAGAATCTTAAGCACGCCCAACTCCCGTGCAGTCAGGAGCCAGAAATCACTCATATCGCCGGGCAAAGGACGTAGTAACCAACGGATAATTTGATTTTGATAACGACTCGCTGTCAGCATGGTGCCGATATTTGGGAAGCCGTTATACAGACTTGCAGCAGGAGCATTATCGAACCAGTCGGGGTCACCGGTCAGGCAGACCTGCCATTGCCCGTCATTACTCCGCAAGCGGACAAGACAAGCCAGAAGAACTAACTCTCCCGAAGGAAGCGAAGGGATATCAGCCAACAGGTAGCCACAGGAGGTCTTTAAAACGAATTCAACCTCTGCGGTGACGTTGCTGTACACTCGCACGATATACCTGTCCGCTGGGATGAGAGACTCCAGTGCCAGTCTGGTGAACTGACAGGCACTGATAATAACCAGAGGCTTCTTCATTCAGACTCGTCCACGCCATTACTACTAAACATGACATTTTGATTCAGAATGTACTGTTTTAACGAGGTTTTTTTTTCCACACTCCCTTAAATCGGGCTGCATTGCTGGCTGTGTATCTGACAGTATGCTGAATATTTCGATGACCCAGATAATCCTGAAGTAGTCGGGTATCGACACCATTGTCAGCCAGAGCAAAACCACAGGCATGACGCAACATATGAGGATGTGCTTGTACAGCTAATCCTGCACGTCTTCCGGCCTCACGAATAATCGAAAAAAAATGCTGTCTGCTGATGGGGCTGCGTTTCCGGGAGAGAAAAAGCCAGTCGCCTTCAGCGCCGTTTTCAATTAATTTCCTCTGCTTAAGCCACAACTTGAGCAAATTATATTCATCAGGAAGAATTGGATGTGTTGTCGAGAAGCCATTTTTAATACGCCGGATATTAAGTTGTTTTCCTGAAGCATCAATATCAGATAACCGTAAATCAAGAAGTTCACTGGCCCTAAAACCGTGAATGAAAGCCATCATAATTAGACAGCGATTTCTTTCAGGAAAGGACATGCTCTGGGCTGCATCCATCAGCCTATAGACTTCATCCTGTGTGAGATATTTTCTCGTCATACGCCACCGTGTACAGTTGTAAAAAAGAGAGGCACACCCGGATAAGTGTGCCTGCAATCAGAACGTTATCGATGTAATCTCATTATCTCATTAATAAGATTTTTTGAATAGTGGTTCTATGCAATAGATTAAATATGAACTATTTATTGTGCAGCTTTTCTACAAGTCATTTTTAATGAGTGTTTTTATCTACAATAATGTGAAACAATAAATACTAAAGCCTGAACCACAGGATGGGGTTAAAAATGTATTGTGTCTAATATTTTACTGATGAACAGTAGTCTTGGGGTATTTGGTGTTATTTTTTTTGTAAAATCATCTTTGTTTGCATATGTTATTGATTTTAATGCATTTTGCAATCTTTGGAAAATGTGTGGCAGAAAATAGAAATTCCCTAAAATTAATAATGATAATTTGTAAATATATATCATCATAAGATCTTCTTTGTTTTTTAGCTGTAGGTAAAATATCGTCCAGGGACGTTGCCAATAAATTAAAGATGTTCTCTTGAATAATTATTTGTTTTTTGTGGGTTTAAAATTATTTATTTTTGTCTATTTATTTGAAGGTGTGTTAATG
>NZ_PTRE01000072.1 GCF_002965065.1 Escherichia sp. MOD1-EC7003 | reverse complement strand
GTAGGCCTGATAAGCGTAGCGCATCAGGCAATTTTGCGTTGTTCATGCCGGATGCGGCGTGAACGCCTTATCCGGCCTACAAAAACATACAATTTCAATAGATTGCAGTGATTACGTAGGCCTGATAAGCGTAGCGCATCAGGCAATTTTGCGTTGTTCATGCCGGATGCGGCGTGAACGCCTTATCCGGCCTACAAAACATGTAATTTCAATAGATTACAGTGATTACGTAGGCCTGATAAGCGCAGCGCATCAGGCAATTTTGCGTTAATCATCATTCTCTAATGCCGGATTTTGTAGTCGGCATTCTTTATCACTTCTTCTTGTTCATCATCGCTTTTAAATCAGCAAACGGGTTGTATTTCGCTTCACCGACATCTTTCTGCGCATCTTCCCCTGCAACAACCGTCGTACCATACTGATCGGCTTCGGTATACTTCGAATGCTCATGATCGTGGCAATACAGGCACAACAGCTCCCAGTTACTACCGTCTTCCGGGTTGTTGGTATGGTCGTGATCCATATGATGGACCGTCAGCTCACGCAGATTAGAGTAAACGAACTCGCGCGAGCAGCGCCCGCAGACCCATGGGAACAATTTCAGTGCTTTTTCGCGATAGCCGTTTTCTAGCCGCGCATAGTTTTTGGGAATGATAGCCATGCAAATTTACCTGATGAAATGTAAGATCACGCGCAGTTTCCCGCGAAGCGAGGGTTTTAGCAATCACCTATTTTATAGCATCTTTTCATTTTGGACTTTACGCAAAAAATCGCTGAGCGAACAATTCGCCGCCCATAGTGTCAGGAGTGTTCCAGTCATTCGCTTTAGAGGCGTTCCGGTCAAAAAAAACCGCAACGCCTGAGCATCACGGTTTTTATGCGGTTTAGCGGGAATGACCTTACGGCAGAATCGACGGCTGATCCGCCCCTTCTTTCTCGACTTTCTGTTGCAACATATGCTCGCGCTTCATACCCAGCTTCAACGCCAGCGCTGACGCAACATAGATAGAAGACGCCGTACCGATGGAAACACCAATCAGCATGGTCAGCGAGAAGCCTTCCAGCACCGGGCCACCGAAGAGATACAGCATCAGGATTACCATTAAGGTTGTACCAGATGTGATCAACGTACGGTGCAACGTCTGGGTCAAGGACACGTTAAAGATTTCGTAAGGCGTACCGTGACGGATCTTGCGGAAATTTTCACGAATACGGTCCGATACCACGATACTGTCGTTAAGCGAGTAACCGATAACCGACATCAACGATGCCACAATGGTCAGGTCAATCTCGATATGGAATAACGACAAAATACCCAGCGTAATGATAACATCGTGCGCCAGCGCGATAACGACCCCTGCCGCCAGTCGCCACTCAAAGCGGAAACCTACGTACACAAGGATAGACAGCAACGCTGCCATCAGCGCCATCGCACCGGTTTGCGCAAGCTCTGCCCCCACACTCGGACCGACGAACTCAATACGCTTCACTGCCGCATTCTGGTTGGTGGATTCGTTGATCACCTTCACAACCTGGCTGCCCAGCACCTGACCGCCGGTTTCACCTTCAGCAGGCGGCATGCGGACCATGATGTCGTGGCTGCTACCAAAGTTTTGCAGCATCGGCTCTTCAAAACCGGCTTTTTGCAATGCATCACGCATTACATCAATTTCAGCCGGTTTTTCGAGCGTAATTTCGATAACCGTACCACCGGTGAAATCCAGCCCCCAGTTAAAGCCGCGCACGCCCATAATAACGATAGAGGCAATTAACAGCAGACCAGAGATGCCAAAAGCCCAGTAGTCCCAGCGCATAAAGTCATAGACTTTACGGCCATGGTTTAGTTGTTCAACAGTATATTCCTGTGCCACATCGCACTCCTCAGATTGACAGCTTCTTGACGCGTTTGCCGCCATATAGCAGGTTTACGATGGCACGCGTACCGACAATCGCGGTAAACATCGACGTCGCCACACCGATACCGGTAGTAATCGCGAACCCTTTAATTGCCCCGGTACCCACTGCGTACAGGATGATGACTTTAATCAGCGTGGTGATGTTCGCATCGAAAATGGAACTGAATGCGCCACGATAACCTTCATCAATTGCCTGCTGAACAGTACGTCCATTGCTCAACTCTTCTTTGATACGTTCGTTGATCAGTACGTTCGCATCGACCGCCACCGCAAGGGTTAAGACGATACCTGCGATACCCGGCATACTCAGCGTTGCACCAGGCAACAGTGACATAATGCCGACAATCAAAATCAGGTTGGCAACCAGAGCACTGGTCGCAATCAGACCAAACTTCTTGTAGAAGAGGATCATAAACAGAATAGAAACCAGCAGACCGGCAAGACACGCCTCAAGCCCCTGTTTGATGTTCTGCATACCCAGGGTCGGGCCAATGGTACGTTCTTCAACAATCTGAATCGGCGCAATCAACGCACCGGCACGCAGCAGCAGCGAAAGCTGGCGCGCTTCGTTCGGGTTGTTGATACCGGTGATACGGAAGCTGTTACCCAGACGAGACTGGATGTTGGCGATGTTAATCACCTCCTCCTGTTTCACCAGAACCGCACGACCATTAGCATCTTTCTTACCGCTGTCTTTGTACTCCACAAACAGGGTCGCCATCGGTTTGCCGATGTTGTCCTTGGTGAAGTTAGACATGATGTTCCCACCAGCGCTATCGAGCGAGATATTAACCTGCGGCTGGTTGTATTCGTCCTGGCTGGAAGTGGAGTCGGTGATATGGTCACCGGTCAGGATCACGCGTTTGTACAGCACAACCGGCTGACCTTCGCGGGTCTGTTTCACTTCAGAGTCACCCGGTACGCGGCCAGATGCCGCAGCAGCCTGATCAACGTTGGTATTTACCAGACGGAATTCCAGCGTTGCCGTCGCACCCAGAATCTCTTTCGCACGCGCGGTATCCTGGATACCTGGCAGTTCAACAACGATACGGTCAGCACCCTGACGCTGAACCACCGGCTCCGCTACGCCAAGCTGGTTTACACGGTTACGCAGGATATTGATGTTCTGCTGCACCGCATATTCACGCGCTTCACTCAGACGCGCATCGCTCATTACCGCACGCAGCTGGTTGCTGCCCTGGCTGCTAATCACCAGGTCCGGATGGCGCTTGCTCAGATACGAGATGGCTTCATCGCGGGCATTAGAATCGCGGAAGGTGATGCTCAGGCCGTAGTTGTTTTCTTTACGAACGGTAGTATACGGGATGCCTTTTTCGCGCAAGTCGCTGCGCAGGCTATCGATATTTTGTTCCTGAAGTTTGCCAAGCGCGGTGTCCATATCCACTTCCATCAGGAAGTGAACGCCGCCACGCAGGTCAAGGCCGAGCTTCATCGGTTCAGCGTGAATAGCTGCCAGCCAGCGCGGCGTTGCCGGGGCAAGGTTAAGCGCCACAACGTATTTGTCACCCATAACGCCCATTAATACTTCACGAGCGCGCAGTTGGGTGTCAGTGGAGTCGAAGCGCGCAAGAATAGCGCCCTCTTCCAGTGCCACAGACTTAGCAGTTATTTTTTCTTCTTGTAACGTTTTCTGGACCTGGATCAGCGTTTGCTCACTGGCGGCGACTCCGCGCGCACCAGTGATCTGAACAGCCGGATCCTCACCAAACAGGTTGGGAAGCGCATACAGCAGACCGATGACAATCACCACGATCAGCATGACGTACTTCCACAAAGGACAACGGTTTAACACGGCAATTCCCTTAGGGAAAAATTTTAATTACAGCGCCTTCATGGTGCCTTTCGGCAGAACGGCAGCTACGAAGTCACGTTTAATAACTACTTCAGTGGTGTCATTCAGCGCGATAGCAATGTAGCCGTTTTCCGCTACTTTGGTTACGCGACCGACCAGGCCACCGTTCGTCAGAACTTCATCACCTTTGGCAATGGAGTCCATCAGCTTTTTGTGTTCTTTGGTGCGCTTCTGCTGTGGACGCAGGATCATGAAATAGAAAATCAGACCGAATACCACCAGCATCAAAATCAAAGACATTGGGCTACCTTGCGCCGGTGCACCCGTTGCCGCTACCGCATCAGAAATAAAAAAGCTCATTAAATTTCCCTCATTATTAATATTAATCAACGTTCAAAGGTGGTACTTCTCGCCCCTGACGCTGGTAAAAATCAGTTACGAAGCTCTCTAATTTACCCTCTTCAATAGCCTTGCGTAAACCCGCCATCAAACGCTGGTAGTAACGAAGGTTATGAATGGTGTTGAGACGCGCGCCTAATATTTCGTTGCAACGGTCGAGATGATGCAAGTAGGCGCGTGAATAATTGCGACAGGTGTAGCAATCACACTCAGGATCGAGTGGGCCAGTATCGCTCTTATACTTCGCATTGCGGATTTTCACCACGCCATCGGTCACGAACAAATGACCATTTCGGGCGTTGCGGGTTGGCATTACGCAGTCAAACATATCGATACCGCGACGTACGCCTTCAACCAGGTCTTCTGGTTTACCAACGCCCATCAGGTAACGCGGTTTGTCTGCCGGTATTTGCGGGCATACATGCTCCAGAATACGGTGCATATCTGCTTTCGGCTCACCCACAGCCAGACCGCCGACAGCGTAGCCATCAAAACCGATATCTACCAGACCTTTAACAGAAATATCACGTAAATCTTCGTAAACGCTGCCCTGAATGATGCCAAACAGCGCATTTTTGTTTCCGAGACTATCAAAACGCTCACGGCTACGCTTCGCCCAACGCAGAGACATCTCCATGGAGCGTTTTGCGTAATCCCAGTCAGCAGGATACGGCGTACACTCATCAAAGATCATGACGATATCCGAACCAAGATCGTACTGAATCTCCATCGACTTTTCCGGGTCGAGAAAAATCGGGTCGCCATTGATCGGGTTACGGAAGTGGACGCCCTGTTCGGTGATTTTACGAATATCGCCAAGGCTGAAGACCTGGAAACCGCCGGAGTCGGTAAGGATTGGCCCTTTCCACTGCATAAAATCGTGCAGATCGCCGTGCAGTTTCATGATTTCCTGACCTGGGCGCAGCCACAGGTGGAAAGTGTTACCGAGAATAATTTGTGCACCAGTGGCTTCAACTTCTTCCGGCGTCATCCCTTTTACGGTGCCGTAGGTGCCAACAGGCATAAAACAAGGCGTTTCCACTACGCCACGATCGAAGACCAGGCGGCCACGGCGTGCGCGCCCGTCGGTGGTGTCCAGTTCAAATTTCATTTTTTCTCCACTACGTCAGAAAAACAGTCCAACGTTTAAACCTGCGCCGCGGAATTACTCCCCGACGCGCTCATTAATCGCCTGCGGATTGTACGTGATAAACATCGCATCACCGTAACTAAAAAAGCGATATTTCTCTTCTACCGCCGCTTTATAGGCGTTCAGGGTATGTTGATAACCGGCAAATGCCGAAACCAGCATAATCAGCGTCGACTCTGGCAAGTGGAAGTTCGTCACCAGCGCATCGACCACTTTGTACTGGAAACCCGGATAGATAAAGATTTGGGTGTCGTCAAAGAACGGTTCGATGAGATCGTTTTTCGCCGCCTGGGCCGCGCTTTCAAGCGAACGTACCGAGGTGGTGCCAACCGCAATCACCCGGTTACCGCGCGCTTTCGCCGCCAGTACCGCATCAACCACATCCTGCGGCACTTCAGCGTATTCCGAGTGCATGATGTGATCTTCAATGGTGTCGACGCGCACCGGCTGGAAAGTACCCGCACCAACGTGCAGGGTGACGAACGCCATCTCCACGCCTTTGGCGCGCAATTTTTCAAGCAAAGGTTCGTCAAAATGCAGTCCGGCTGTCGGAGCCGCTACCGCGCCCGGTTTTTCGCTATAAACCGTTTGATAAAGTTCGCGGTCGGCGTCTTCATCCGGGCGGTCGATATACGGCGGCAGCGGCATATGACCGATGCTGTTAAGAATATCCAGCACCGAGCGCTCATCGTTAAATTCGACTTCAAACAGTGCGCCGTGACGAGCAGTCATTGTTGCGTTGATACTTTCGTCATCGCCCAGCAGCAGCTCTGCGCCCGGTTTTGGCGCTTTCGAGGCGCGAATATGTGCAAGAATGCGTTTGTCGTCGAGCATCCGCTCAACCAGCACTTCAATCTTGCCGCCGCTGGCTTTACGCCCAAACAGGCGCGCCGGGATCACGCGGGTATTATTAAAAACCAGAAGATCGCCGGGGTTGAGCTTATCGAGTAAATCGGTGAAAGTACCATGCGTCAGCGCGCCCGTCGGCCCGTCCAGCGACAGTAAACGACAGCTACTGCGTTCAGGCATGGGATAGTGGGCAATCAGGGATTCGGGCAATTCAAAGGAGAAATCGGTAACGCGCATGACACTGACTCAGACTAAAATAAGAGGCGGGTAGTCTAGTGCCGGGGCGCTCTCCCTGCAACCTTTACCCCCTTTGGATAGAATATAATCGATGAATTTTTTAGCTCACCTGCATTTGGCTCACCTGGCAGAAAGCTCGCTTTCCGGCAATTTACTGGCTGATTTTGTTCGCGGAAATCCTGAAGAAAGTTTTCCACCCGATGTCGTGGCTGGCATTCATATGCATCGCCGTATCGACGTATTGACCGACAATCTGCCGGAAGTTCGCGAAGCACGGGAGTGGTTTCGTCGTGAAACCCGCCGCGTTGCGCCTATTACGCTGGATGTCATGTGGGATCACTTTCTTTCTCGCCACTGGTCGCAACTGTCGCCGGACTTTCCGCTACAGGAATTTGTCTGTTATGCCCGCGAGCAAGTGATGACGATATTGCCGGACTCACCGCCACGCTTTATCAATCTGAACAACTACTTATGGTCAGAGCAGTGGCTGGTGCGCTATCGCGATATGGATTTCATCCAGAGCGTGTTAAACGGCATGGCAAGCCGTCGCCCACGTCTGGATGCCTTGCGTGACTCCTGGTATGATTTAGACGCCCATTATGACGCCCTCGAAACCCGCTTCTGGCAGTTTTATCCGCGGATGATGGCGCAGGCGTCACGCAAGGCGTTATAAGGCTTTAGTTCATCCACACCGTCGCTGATATCGCAGGCAATGTCAAAATGCCATCCGCTAGTTGCCCGTGACCTTCTTTGCATTGCCATTGCGCAACATTGAGCAATGGCGACGCGGGTAGCACCACTTCGCACGCCTGACCACGGTTAATCGCCACCAGCACACGCTGCTGATTTAGCACGCGGACAAACATCACCACGTTATCTTCCGCGTACAACACCTGACAGCCACCACGACGCAGTGCCTGGCTCTTCTTACGCAGCACAATCATTCGCTGGTACAGCGAAAATAGCTCTGTATCCTGTTTTTCTGCCTGCCACGGGAACGGCTTACGGCAAAATGGATCGTTATTGCCCTCCAGCCCCACTTCATCACCGTAATAAATGCACGGTACGCCAGGCCAGGTGAACAGCCAGACCACCGCCAGTGGCAGGCGCGCAACATCCCGACCGAGCAGCGTTTTAAATCGCGCAGTATCGTGGCTGTCGAGCTGATTAAACATGCGCAATTGCTGTTGATGAGAAAGCCCTGCGCGGTAATTATCCATCCAGACCATACAGGTTTGGGCATCAATTTGCTGCGGATCGTAAGAGATGTCAGTATTGGCGAGAAATCCCCACAACGGGAAGGTAAAGCCGCGATAGTTCATGGCGGCATCTTCCACATCGGCCTGTAGCCATTGCCGTGCATCGCCAAAATGTTCGCCGACTATATACACTTCCGGTTGGGTTTCTTTCGCGGCTTCAGTGATCCCGGCAACATGCTGCAAATTATTGCGCGCCCCACCCGCTTCCCCCAGCATATGCACCACATCCAGCCGCCAGCCATCCATATTCCACGGCGCTTTCAGCCAGTGGCGAACAATGCTGTCTTCCCCGCGATAAATTTCATTTACCAGACTTTCCGACTGATAATCCAGCTTCGGCAGGCTGACATAACCCAGCCAGTCGAGCGCCGTGCCATCATCACTAAATGAGTACCAGTCGCGCCGGGGCGATTCGGGGTTATGACAAGCTCCCCCCGTGCCACGATGATGTCTGTCAAACCAGGCATGGGAATCACCACTGTGGTTAAACACGCCGTCCAGCACCAGCCGCATTCCCAGCTGCTGCGTATTGTGTCGCAAACGCAGCAACGCCCCATCACCACCAAACTGCGGATCAACATGACGATAATCCTCAGTATCATATTTATGTACGCTGGGGGCTTTAAACACCGGATTAAGATACAGCGCCGTCACGCCGAGCTTTTTCAGATACGGCAGTTTTTCGCTGATACCGTCCAGATCGCCGCCATAGAACGTTGATCCGCCCGCCTGCGCCGTGACCGGTTCATCCCAGTCACGCAATATGATCTCTTGTCCGGCTGCGTGATGGTAATAGACATGATCCTGTTCAGCTTCGCGAGGAAGACTACGGGCAAAACGATCAGGGAAGATCTGATAAAAAATCTGATCTGCCGCCCATTGTGGGCCGATATCCGGTACATCGACGGCAAACTGCTCCAGTCGTGCTGGCGGCATTCGGCTGAAGCCCTGCGGTGTAAACCAACGCTGGCAATCGTGCCACAGCAGTTTGAAGCTATAGCGCCGCCGGGGTTGTCCGGTAGAGAGATCGATCGCCGCCCGCCATGCGGTGACACCAGGCTGCGGCTGACTGCGCTGCTTATACATCGGTATTGATGTTTCTTCGTTATCGTGTTCTGTACGCAGCACAATGCGCTGCGGCGGGTCTTCTCCTGTCAGCCACAGTGTAATAAGCAGTTGATCTTTGCTTTGTTTAACAAATGGGGGCACCGGCAGGTGCCATGCATTTAACATCATAATTCCCCTGTGATGAAAATCTGATCACCTTGCCATAGCCTAATGCAGGATCACTCATCATCTGAAGGATATTTGGGGGAGGAGGACGGGGGAGGATAACTTTCGGAATAGCCGGTTCAGGATTTCCTCCTGAACCGGCTTACAGAACGCAAGGATTAGTGGTTTTCAGCAAGCTGACGATCGCGGAGACGCTTAAACATCCAGCCAATCAACAACACAACAATCCACGCGAAACCAACGTACAGCGAGATGCGCGTATCCGGATGATAACCAATCAAGCCGATAATAAAGAGCAGGAAAATCAAACCGCCAATAGTCGTTGCTACCCCACCCGGCACTTTAAACTTCAGTGCCTTAACTTCTTCTGGCGGCAAACGGCGACGGAAGGCGATTTGCGACAGCAGGATCATAATCCACACCCATACCGTGGCGAAGGTTGCCAGCGAAGCGATCACCAGGAAGACGTTTTCCGGCATGATGTAGTTCAGATACACCGCAAACAGCAGCGCAGTGGTCATCACCAACACCGTGACCCACGGAATACCGCGACGCGAGGTTTTGCTGAAAATTTTCGGTGCGCTGCCCTGCTCTGCCATACCGTGGAGCATACGGCCTACGCCAAATACGTCACTATTAATAGCCGACAGCGAGGCGGTCAGCACAACAAAGTTAAGAATGCTGGCGGCAAAGGTAATGCCCATATGCTGGAACGTCAGCACAAACGGGCTACCGGCAGTGCCGACCTGATTCCACGGATAGATAGACATAATGACGAACAATGTACCAACATAGAACACCAGAATACGCATCGGCACAGAGTTAATCGCACGCGGAATCGATTTCTCCGGATCTTTCGCTTCCCCGGCGGTAATACCGATAATTTCGATCCCACCGTAAGCAAACATCACCATTTGCAACGACATCACCATGCCAAGCCAGCCGTTACTGAAGAAGCCGCCGTTGCTCCACAGGTTATGAATACCGGTCGGTTGCCCGCCGTTGCCAATCCCCCAGATGATGATGCCGAAACCGGCGACAATCATGATGATAATGGTGGCGACTTTAAAGAACGAGAACCAGAACTCCAGCTCACCGAATACCTTTACGCTCATCAGGTTTACGGCGCAGATGATCAACACTACGCTCAATACCCAAATCCAGTGCGGCACCGTCGGGAACCAGACGCCCATATAGATACCAAAAGCGGTCACATCGGCAATGGCGACAATAAGGATTTCAAAGCAGTAGGTCCAGCCGGTGATATAACCAGCCAGCGGGCCGAGGTTTTCCTGCGCATAACGTGAGAAAGAGCTGGCGGCTGGGTTATGTACCGACATTTCCCCCAACGCGCGCATAATGATATACGCCGCAACACCACCGATAATATAGGCCAACAACACGCTTGGACCGGCCATTTTGATGGCATCAGCCGAACCGTAAAACAACCCGGTACCAATTGCTGAACCCAGTGCCATAAAGCGTATGTGTCGGGTACTTAGCCCACGCTTTAGCTTGTTCTTACTTTCCATTAATTCCTAACCCATCAACACAATAAAAAACCACGGGGCATAGCAGCCCCGTGGTTAAAACAAATGTTCAGTGATTTAGTGAGCGCTGGAGGTCACCTGACGACCTGCCGCGCGATCCCAGATAATGGCCAGAATCACCATCACCACTGTTGGCATTAACCACGCCAGACCTTGTTCGGCCAGCGGTAAACGCTGCGCCCAGGACGGTAAGATATCGCTGAATGCAGATGCTTTGATCCCGTCGAGAATACCAAAAAGCAGGCTGATAAACATCGGTGGAGCAATCACGCGGGACGAATTATGCCACCATGAGCGCGTAAAACTTAATACAACCAGTGCGATACACGGTGGATAAATGGCAGTCAGCACCGGTACGGAAATCTGAATCAGCTGGCTCAAGCCGAGGTTAGATACCACCATCGAGAAGCCGCCGAGGATAAACACCAGCGCACGATAAGAGAGCGGCACGTACTGGGCGAAGAATTCTGCACAAGCACAGGTCAGGCCAACCGCTGTGACCAGGCAGGCGATGAAGATTAACGCCGCCAGCAGGAAGCTACCGCCGCCGCCAAAGGTGTGCTGAACGTAAGCATGCAGAATAGCGGCACCGTTTGCAGACTGATCGACCAGCGACGCGCTGTCTGAGCCCAGACGGAACAGCGCCAGGTACAGCAGAGTCAGACCGACACCCGCCATCAGGCCAGCCCAGATGGCATAACGGGTCAGCAGACGCGCTTCGGTAACGCCACGAGAACGTGCCGCATTAACAATAACGATACCAAACACCATTGCGCCCAGCGTATCCATGGTCAGATAGCCGTTAACGAAGCCGTTTGAAAATGCGGCGTTTTGATAGGCCTCAGTCGCCGTGCTGATAGAACCCGCGGGCCAGACAATTGCCGCAACAGACAGGATGACCAGCGCGATAATTTTCAGCGGTGCCAGGAAGTTACCGACAGTATCCAGCAGCTTGCCCGGATAGAGCGAAACCAGAATGACGATAGCGAAATAGACCAGGCTGTAGATAAACAGCGGCAGTGCAGAATCACCTGTCAGTGGCGCAATCCCCACTTCAAAGGAAACGGTGGCTGTACGCGGCGTAGCGAACAGTGGCCCCACCGCAAGGTAACAAACCGTTGCCAGCAGTACGCCAGCGACTTTACCGATTGGCGAGCTGAGGCTGTCAACACCGCCGCCAACTTTTGCCAGCGCCACCACGGTTAATACCGGCAGGCCAACGGCAGTAATGAGGAAGCCGAATGCCGCAGTCCAGACGTGTTCGCCCGCCTGCAAGCCGACCATAGGAGGGAAAATAATGTTACCTGCGCCGACGAACAACGCAAATGTCATAAAGCCCAGAGCGATGATATCGCGCGATCTTAATTGATGGGTCATAAATCATACTGCCTGTGGATGTGGTGTTATAACGTTAAATTTTTGTGCCAATCCCTGGGGATGATACAGCGGTATATTTAAACAATGTTAGCGGGAAATACTCCCCACCAGGCACGGCGAAGAATAGTTTTGCGATTTACCGCGTGAATGCAGTCAGTATGACAGCATCTAAAGCGCAATTTAAACGCTTATAACGTTTTAAAGCAAGGAGGGATCTAAAAACCAGAGGTATATAGCGATAAGAAAACATCATCCAGTATAAAACACTATTATCGTAAAAAAGACATGGCTAATCATGCGAACAAAAAACCACCAATCATTGTAAAATTCAGCGTCCGTTTTTTGACTGCAAAGAAAAAAAGCCAGTGTTAGCTGGCCTCAGATTGTTGACAAAGTGCGCTTTGTTCATGCCGGATGCGGCGTGAACGCCTTATCCGGCCTACAAAACATGCAATTTCAATAGATTACAGTGATTACGTAGGCCTGATAAGCGTAGCGCATCAGGCAATTTTGCGTTGTTCATGCCGGATGCGGCGTGAACGCCTTATCCGGCCTACAAAACATGCAGTTTCAATAGATTGCAGAGATTACGTAGGCCTGATAAGCGTAGCGCATCAGGCAATTTTGTGTTGTTCATGCCGGATGCGGCGTGAACGCCTTATCCGGCCTACAAAACATGCAATTTCAATAGATTACAGTGATTACGTAGGCCTGATAAGCGTAGCGCATCAGGCAATTTGGCGTTGTTCTTGCCGGATGCGGCGTGAACGCCTTATCCGGCCTACAAAACGTGCAATTTCAATAGATTACAGTGATTTCGTAGGCCTGATAAGCGTAGCGCATCAGGCAATTTGGCGTTGCTCATGCCGGATGCGGCGTGAACGCCTTATCCGGCCTACAAAACATGCAATTTCAATAGATTGCAGTGATTACGTAGGCCTGATAAGCGTAGCGCATCAGGCAATTTGGCGTTGTTCTTGCCGGATGCGGCGTGAACGCCTTATCCGGCCTACAAAACATGCAATTTCAATAGATTGCAGTGATTACGTAGGCCTGATAAGCGTAGCGCATCAGGCAATTTGGCGTTTGTCATCATTCTCAACCCCGTGTTAGCTGGCTTGTGGCAATAAAAAATGACAAAGGCGAATTAATCGCTATTTTTGGCAATTAAACGTTCCGGCAGAACAAAACTGAAACGTGTACCTTTACCCACCGTACTCTCAATATGCAGGCGACTTTCGTGGTGATTCACCGCATGTTTCACGATCGCTAACCCCAATCCGCTACCGCCGGTTTGTCGGGAACGCGCTTTATCAACGCGATAAAAACGCTCGGTCAGGCGCGGTATATGCTCCAGTGCGATGCCCGGTCCGTTATCTTCAACGCTAAATTCAGCACCGTGCGACACTCGCTGCCAGCGTACGGTGATATGCGTACCTTCCGGCGTATGATTCACGGCGTTATAAACCAGGTTCGAAATTGCGCTGCGAAGTTGGTCTTCGTTGCCAGACACCTTGAGGCCATTATCTATTTCAAAGGTAAATGTCTGTTTGTGTTGGCTCAGAGTCAGGGCTTCACGCTCAACGACCCGCAGCATCATCGGCACATCAACCTTTTCATTGAGCAACTGCGTCGGTGCGGCTTCTATTTTCGACAGCGTAAGCAACTGCTTCACCAGCCCTTCCATTCGCTGGGTCTGCTCGCGCATGGTGTGTAACGCTTTTTCACGTACCGCGCCTTCCAGCGGTTGCTCATCCATCACCTCCAGGTAACCCTGTAACACTGTCAACGGTGTACGTAACTCATGGCTCACGTTGGCAAAAAAGTTACGCCGCGCCCCTTCCAGTTGATGCATTTGCGTGACATCACGCGCCACCATCAGCAACTGTTTATGGGTATAAGGCATGACGCGAATTTCCAGATGCCGCCCGGTGTTGAGCACCAGATTGAGCGGGCGAGAAAAATCACGCGTTTTCAGATATTGCGTAAACTCCGGGTAACGCAGCAGGTTAAGAATGTTCTGCCCGTTATCTTCCGGCCAGCGCAAACCAAGAATTTGTTGCGCCAGACCGTTACACCAGAAAATACCGCCCTCTTCCGTGGTCAGCACTACCGCATCGGGCAGCGACTCCGCGCCGCTACGAAAGCGTTTAATCAGATTGCCCAGTTCACGGCGGCGTTTTTTATTTCTCAGCTGCATCTGATGTAAGCCGTATAGCAGCGGTTCCCAGCTACCGCGCCCCGGTGGCGGGGTCATACTGCGAGCCACCCACAGCCACCATGAAAGGCGCAATAAATTCCAGAAATGCCAGATAAGCAGTCCCGTTACCGATGCCAGCAAAAACCAGGGCAGGTAACCCAAAAATGCACCCAGGATGAAAGCCGGGAGGCAGCAAAGTAGCAGCTCCAGCACCAGCCTTTTCCACGACAGCCGTTCCAGCACGTAAAATACTCCAGTTAAGAAATCATAAGCCCTGCTCTACGTCCGATGAGCAAGGCGTTAAAAGCGGGTTGAAAAACGATATCCTGTACCGCGCACGGTCTGCACCATGCGGTCATGACCGCCTGGCTCCAGTGCTTTACGCAGGCGACGAATGTGGACATCGACCGTGCGGTCCTCCACATACACGTTGGTTCCCCAGACGTGGTTTAACAGCTGCTCGCGGCTGTATACGCGCTCAGGATGTGTCATAAAAAAGTGCAGCAGTTTAAATTCTGTCGGCCCCATCTCCAGCGGCGCGTCGCCCGCCATCACCCGATGAGAAGTCGGGTCGAGACTTAGCCCCTGCATCTCAATCACCTCTTCCACCGCCATTGGCGAAATACGGCGCATTACCGCTTTGATTCGCGCCACCAGCTCCTTCGGCGAAAACGGCTTGGTGATATAGTCATCCGCACCAGTTTCAAGGCCGCGCACGCGATCTTCTTCTTCCCCTCTGGCGGTCAGCATCACCACAGGAATATCCCGGGTCATCGACTCGCGCTTGAGGTGTTTGATGAACTGGATACCGGAGCCGCCAGGTAACATCCAGTCAAGGAGAATTAAATCCGGCCAGGGTTCATTCAGTTGATTCACAGCACTGTCATAATCTTCCGCTTCGATCGGCTGAAAGCCATTTTGTTCGAGCACGAAGCAGACCATTTCGCGAATTGGAGCTTCATCTTCTACGACCAGAATACGTCTCGCCATGATTTGCCCTGTTGTAATAAATAGGTTGCGATCATTAATGCGACGTCATTATGCGTCAGATTTATGACAGATTTATGAAAAGCACGTCGCACATATCTTCAGGTTATTGATTTCCGTGGCGCAGAAAGAAGCCAATGGCACATCTGTTTGGGTATAATCGTGCTCATGCTTTTTCGCCAGGGAACCGTTATGCGCATCCTTCACACCTCAGACTGGCATCTCGGCCAGAATTTCTACAGTAAAAGCCGCGAAGCTGAACACCAGGCTTTTCTTGACTGGTTGCTGGAGACAGCACAAGCCCACCAGGTGGATGCGATTATTGTTGCCGGTGATGTTTTCGATACCGGCTCCCCCCCCAGTTACGCCCGCACGTTATACAACCGTTTTGTTGTCAATTTACAGCAAACTGGCTGTCATCTGGTGGTACTGGCAGGAAACCATGATTCGGTCGCCACGCTGAATGAATCACGAGATATCATGGCGTTCCTCAATACTACCGTGGTTGCCAGCGCCGGACATGCGCCACAAATCTTGCCTCGTCGCGACGGGACGCCAGGCGCAGTGCTGTGCCCCATTCCTTTTTTACGCCCGCGTGACATTATTACCAGCCAGGCTGGGCTTAACGGCATTGAAAAACAACAGCATTTGCTGGCAGCTATTACTGATTATTATCAACAACACTATGCCGATGCCTGCAAGCTGCGCGGCGCTCACCCTCTGCCCATCATCGCCACGGGGCATTTAACGACCGTGGGTGCCAGTAAAAGTGACGCCGTGCGTGACATTTATATTGGCACGCTGGACGCGTTTCCGGCACAAAACTTTCCACTGGCCGACTACATCGCGCTCGGGCATATTCACCGTGCGCAGATTATTGGTGGCATGGAACATGTTCGCTATTGCGGTTCCCCCATTCCATTGAGTTTTGATGAATGCGGTAAGAGTAAATATGTCCATCTGGTGACATTTTCAAACGGCAAATTAGAGAGCGTGGAAAACCTGAACGTACCGGTAACGCAACCCATGGCGGTACTGAAAGGCGATCTGGCGTCAATTACCGAACAGTTGGAGCAGTGGCGTGATGTATCACAGGAGCCACCTGTCTGGTTGGATATCGAAATCACTAGTGATGAGTATCTTCATGATATTCAGCGCAAAATCCAGGCATTAACCGAATCACTGCCTGTCGAAGTATTGCTGGTACGCCGGAGTCGTGAACAGCGCGAGCGTGTGTTAACCAGCCAACAGCGTGAAACCCTCAGCGAACTTAGCGTCGAAGAGGTGTTTAATCGCCGTCTGGCACTGGAAGAACTTGATGAATCGCAGCAGCAACGTCTGCAACATCTTTTCGCCACGACATTGCATACCCTCGCCGGAGAACACGAAGCATGAAAATTCTCAGCCTGCGCCTGAAAAACCTGAACTCATTAAAAGGCGAATGGAAGATTGATTTCACCCGCGAGCCGTTCGCCAGCAACGGGCTGTTTGCGATTACCGGCCCAACCGGCGCGGGGAAAACCACCTTGCTGGACGCCATTTGTCTGGCGCTGTATCACGAAACTCCACGTCTCTCCAACGTTTCGCAATCGCAAAATGATCTCATGACCCGCGATACCGCCGAATGTCTGGCAGAGGTGGAATTTGAAGTGAAAGGTGAAGCGTATCGCGCGTTCTGGAGCCAGAATCGGGCGCGTAACCAGCCTAACGGTAATTTGCAGGTGCCGCGCGTAGAGCTGGCGCGCTGCGCAGACGGCAAAATTCTCGCCGACAAAGTGAAAGATAAGCTGGAACTGACGGCGACGTTAACCGGACTGGATTATGGGCGTTTCACCCGTTCGATGCTGCTTTCGCAGGGGCAATTTGCTGCCTTCCTCAATGCAAAACCCAAAGAACGCGCGGAATTGCTCGAGGAGTTAACTGGCACCGAAATTTACGGGCAAATCTCCACGATGGTCTTTGAGCAGCACAAATCGGCCCGCACTGAGCTGGAGAAGCTGCAAGCACAGGCCAGTGGCGTCGCGTTACTCGCGCCAGAACATGTACAATCGCTGACAGAAAGTTTGCAGGTACTCACTGACGAAGAGAAACGGTTACTTGCCGCGCAGCAGCGAGAACAACAATCGCTAAACTGGTTAACGCGTCTGGACGAGTTGCAGCAAGAAGACAGCCGTCGTCATCAGGCATTGCAACAGGCGTTAGCCGAAGAAGAAAAAGTACAACCTCAACTGGCGGCGCTCAGTCTGGCACAACCAGCACGAAATCTTCGCCCGCACTGGGAACGCATCGCAGAACACACTGCGGCGCTGGCGCATACTCGTCAGCAGATTGAAGAAGTAAATACTCGCTTACAGAGCACAATGGCGCTTCGCGCAAGTATTCGCCACCACGCGGCGAAGCAGTCGACAGAATTACAGCAGCAACAACAAAGCCTGAACGCCTGGTTACAAGAACACGACCGCTTCCGTCAGTGGAACAACGAACTGGCGGGTTGGCGTGTACAGTTCTCCCAACAAACCAGCGATCGCGGGCATCTGCGGCAATGGCAGAAACAGTTAACCCACGCCGAGCAAAAACGTAATACGCTTCCGGCAATCTCGTTGACGTTAACCGCCGATGAAGTTGCTACCGCCCTGGCGCAACATGCTGAGCAACGCCCACTGCGTCAGCGCCTGGTCGCGCTGCATGGGCAGATTGTTCCCCAACAAAAACGTCTGGCGCAGTTACAGGTCGCTATCCAGAATGTCAGTCTGGAACAGACGCAACGTAATGCCGCACTTAGCGAAATGCGCCAGCGTTATAAAGAAAAAGCGCAACAGCTTGCCGATGTTAAAACCATATGCGAGCAGGAAGCGCGCATCAAAACGCTGGAAGCCCAACGGGCGCAGTTACAGGCAGGTCTGCCTTGTCCACTTTGTGGTTCCACCAGCCACCCGGCTGTCGAGGCGTATAAAGCGCTGGAACCGGGGATTAATCAGTCCCGCTTACTGGCGCTGGAAAAGGAAGTGAAACTGCTCGGCGAAGAAGTCGCGGCGCTGCGTGGGCAACTGGATGCATTAACAAAGCAGCTTCAGCGCGATGAAAACGAAGCGCAAAGCCTCCGACAAGATGAGCAAGCACTTACTCAACAATGGCAAGCCGTCACAGCCAGCCTCAATATCACCTTGCTACCGCAGGACGATATTCAGCCATGGCTTGATGCACAAGATGAGCATGAACGCCAGCTGCGGTTACTCAGCCAACGGCATGAATTACAAGGGCAAATAGCCGCACATCATCAGCAAATAACCCAGTATCAACAGCAAATTGAACAACGTCAGCAGCAACTCTCTGCGGCATTAGCGAGTTACTCACTGACCTTGCCACAAGAAAATGAAGAAGAGAGCTGGTTGGCGACACGTCAGCAAGAAGCACAGCGCTGGCAGCAACAGCAGAACGAATTAACCGAGCTGCAAAAACGTATTCAGCAACTGATGCCGATTCTGGAAACGTTGCCGCAAAGTGATGAACTCACTCACAGCGAAGAAACTGTGGCGCTGGAAAACTGGCGACAAATTCATGAGCAATGCCTCGCGTTACAAAGCCAGCAGCAGACGTTACGGCAGCAGGACGTTCTGGCGGCGCAAAATCTGCAAAAAGCCCAGGCGCAGTTTGACACCGCGCTAGAGGCCAGCATCTTTGACGATCAGCAGGCGTTCCTTGCGGCGCTAATGGATGAACAAACACTAACGCAACTGGAACAGCTCAAGCAGAATCTGGAAAACCAGCGCCGTCAGGCGCAAACGCTGGCCACTCAGACAACAGAAACGCTGGCACAGCATCAGCAACACCGACCTGACGGGTTGGAGCTCACTGTGACGGTGGAGCAGATTCAGCAAGAGTTAGCGCAAACTCACCAAAAGTTGCGTGAAAACACCACAAGTCAGGGCGAGATTCGCCAGCAGCTGAAGCAGGATGCAGACAATCGCCAGCAACAACAAACCTTAATCCAGCAAATTGCTCAAATGACGCAACAGGTTGATGACTGGGGATATCTTAATTCGCTAATAGGTTCCAAAGAGGGCGATAAATTCCGCAAGTTCGCCCAGGGGCTGACGCTGGATAATTTAGTCCATCTCGCTAATCAGCAACTTACCCGATTGCACGGGCGCTATCTGTTACAGCGCAAAGCCAGCGAGGCGCTGGAAGTCGAGGTTGTTGATACCTGGCAGGCAGATGCAGTACGCGACACCCGTACCCTTTCCGGCGGCGAAAGTTTTCTCGTCAGTCTGGCGCTGGCACTGGCGCTTTCAGATCTGGTCAGCCATAAAACGCGTATTGACTCGCTGTTCCTCGATGAAGGGTTCGGCACGCTGGATAGCGAAACGCTGGATACTGCCCTTGATGCGCTGGATGCCCTGAACGCCAGTGGCAAAACCATCGGTGTGATTAGCCACGTTGAAGCGATGAAAGAGCGTATTCCGGTGCAGATTAAAGTCAAAAAGATCAACGGACTGGGCTACAGCAAACTGGAAAGCGCGTTTGCGGTGAAATAACTATTCAGCAGGATAATGAATACAGAGGGGCGAATTATCTCTTGGCCTCGCTGGTCGTTATCCTGCAAGCTATCACTTTATTGGCTACGATGATTCGTAGCTGCTCTGTTGGTTGTGATGGTGGTATGAAGAAAGTCATTTTATCTTTGGCTCTGGGCACGTTTGGTCTGGGGATGGCCGAATTTGGCATTATGGGCGTGCTCACGGAGCTGGCGCATAACGTAGGAATTTCGATTCCTGCAGCCGGGCATATGATCTCGTATTATGCGCTGGGGGTGGTGATCGGTGCGCCAATCATCGCACTCTTTTCCAGCCGCTACTCGCTCAAACATATTTTATTGTTTCTGGTGGCATTGTGCGTCATTGGCAACGCCATGTTCACGCTCTCTTCGTCTTACCTGATGCTCGCCATTGGCCGCCTGGTTTCTGGCTTTCCACATGGCGCATTTTTTGGCGTCGGGGCGATCGTGTTATCGAAAATTATCAAACCCGGCAAAGTCACCGCCGCCGTGGCGGGCATGGTTTCCGGGATGACAGTCGCCAATTTGCTGGGCATTCCGCTGGGAACGTATTTAAGTCAGGAATTTAGCTGGCGCTACACCTTTTTGTTGATCGCTGTTTTTAATATTGCGGTGATGGCATCGGTCTATTTTTGGGTACCGGATATTCACGACAGGGCGAAAGGAAAATTGCGCGAACAATTTCACTTTTTGCGCAGCCCGGCCCCGTGGTTAATTTTCGCTGCCACGATGTTTGGCAACGCAGGTGTATTTGCCTGGTTCAGCTACGTAAAACCATACATGATGTTTATTTCCGGTTTTTCGGAAACGGCGATGACCTTTATTATGATGTTAGTTGGGCTTGGGATGGTGCTGGGTAATGTGCTAAGTGGCCGGATGTCAGGACGTTATTCCCCCCTGCGTATTGCGGCAGCGACTGACTTTATAATTGTTCTGGCATTGCTGATGCTCTTTTTCTTCGGCGGCATGAAAATAACGTCGCTTATTTTTTCGTTTATTTGTTGCGCGGGATTATTTGCCCTTTCAGCACCGTTGCAAATATTGTTACTGCAAAATGCCAAAGGTGACGAGTTATTAGGTGCCGCTGGTGGGCAAATAGCGTTTAATCTCGGTAGCGCCGTCGGCGCATATTGCGGTGGTATGATGCTGACGCTGGGACTGGCATATAATTACGTGGCTCTGCCTGCCGCCCTGCTCTCATTTGCTGCGATGTCGTCGCTGCTGTTGTATGGTCGCTATAAGCGCCAGCAAGCGGCAGATAGTCCGGTGCAGGTAAAACCACTGGGGTAGGTTACAGTCACGGTACACGTTACTTGTTGCCGGATGCGGCGCGAACATCTTATCCGGCCTACGAGGCTGCTCATTTTGTAGGCCTGATAAGACGCGCCAAGCGTCGCATCAGGCATCAGGCATCAGGCATCAGGCATCAGGCATCAGGCATGATGCACCAATTGCCGACATTTTTTACTCTTGTGGCCATAACCACGCGGCGCCGCGTACACCACTGGAATCACCGTGCTTCGCCTTACGCACCGGCGTTTCACATTCGCCGCCGAAGACAAATTGTTTAATCAACTGCGGAACCGTTTGATATAAACGGTCTACATTGCTCATCCCGCCCCCCAGGACAATCACATCTGGATCGAGAATATTCACCACATGCGCCAGCGATTTTGCCAACCGCAGCTCGTAGCGACGCAATGCCAGCTCCGCTAACGGATCGCTTTCTTCAACCAGGCGAATAATTTCACTGCCTTTCAGCGCATGCCCGCTCAAACGACGAAAATCCGTCGCGAATCCCGTACCCGAAATAAAGGTTTCAATACAGCCTTGTTTGCCGCAATAACAAGGGACTTCCTCGCGATAACGCAGTTCATCTTCGTCCATCCACGGTAACGGATTATGTCCCCACTCGCCTGCTGTGCCGTTGCCGCCGATATGCGCCCGCCCATTGAATGCCACGCCCGCGCCACATCCCGTGCCGATAATCACGGCAAATACCGTCTGCGCCCCTGCGGCGGCGCCATCTACCGCTTCCGAAACCGCCAGACAGTTGGCGTCATTTGCCAACCGTACTTCCCGCTGCAACCGCGCGCTTAAGTCTTTATCGAATGGCTGACCGTTAAGCCAGGTCGAATTGGCGTTTTTCACCACGCCGGTGTAGGGCGAAATCGAGCCAGGAATGCCCATGCCTACCGTTCCGCGCTGCCCTGTCGCCTGCTCTGCCATATCAACCAATGTGGCGATCGTTTCAATAGTCTGCCGGTAATCATCACGCGGCGTGGGCAGACGATGACGGTACAACTGCTCCCCTGCATCGCCCAGTGCAATCACTTCAGTTTTGGTGCCGCCTAAATCGATACCTATACGCACGGTTCTCTCCTTATTTTTTTCAATATCAATAGCGTAGAGACGGACAACCGGATTGGCAATGCAAGGCCACCGACAATTCGTTATCATGCCCGCTAAATTTAACGACAAGGCCGTGGAAATTATCATGCTGTGGTTCAAAAATTTAATGATTTACCGTCTTAGCCGCGAAATTTCGCTGCGTGCTGAAGAGCTGGAAAAACAGCTATCCTCGATGGTATTTACCCCATGCGGCAGCCAGGACATGGCGAAGATGGGCTGGGTTCCTCCGATGGGATCGCACAGCGATGCGTTAACGCACGTTGCCAATGGTCAAATTGTTATCTGCGCACGCAAAGAAGAAAAAATCCTCCCGTCTCCGGTGATTAAACAGGCGCTGGAAGCGAAAATCGCCAAACTGGAAGCGGAACAGGCGCGTAAGCTGAAGAAAACCGAAAAAGATTCGCTGAAAGATGAAGTGCTGCACTCCCTGCTGCCGCGTGCTTTCAGCCGTTTTAGTCAGACAATGATGTGGCTCGACACGGTTAACGGTTTGATTATGGTGGACTGTGCCAGCGCTAAAAAAGCGGAAGATACGCTGGCACTGCTGCGTAAAAGCCTGGGGTCGTTACCGGTTGTGCCATTGAACATGGAAAACCCGATTGAACAGACGCTGACCGAATGGGTACGCTCCGGTAGCGCGGCACAGGGCTTCCAATTGCTTGATGAAGCCGAGCTAAAATCGCTGCTGGAAGATGGTGGCGTGATCCGCGCGAAGAAACAAGATCTGACCAGCGAAGAGATCACCAATCACATCGAAGCCGGAAAAGTGGTGACTAAACTGGCGCTCGACTGGCAGCAGCGCATTCAGTTTGTGATGTGCGACGATGGTTCGCTCAAGCGTCTGAAGTTCTGCGACGAATTGCACGATCAAAACGAAGATATCGACCGTGAAGATTTCGCCCAGCGTTTTGATGCCGATTTCATCCTGATGACCGGTGAACTGGCAGCGTTAATTCAAAACCTGATCGAAGGATTAGGTGGCGAAGCACAACGTTAATTGCTGATTTACCTTTAATGCCGGATGCGACGCCTGACGCGTCTTATCCGGCCTACGAAGCACATCATTATTCACTACGGCGGGCAATAATTTTTAGCGCAGCGATATTATGCGTTTTACGCCGTAACTGATCTAATCGTCTCATCCCTATTCGCCTGTCAGCAGCACGCAGAATATTCACTAACCCCCATTTATCGCTGGTAAATTGTTTTGTTAACAGCTCTGCTTTTGGAGTATCAATATATTCACGCAATAAATCTGAAATTGAACAAATATCCGTCAGGTATGGATACCAGCAAGTTTCACCGTGAAAATTACGCACTCCACCGTTACCTGCAATAAAGTCTTTCGGGTAATCCCAGATCACGTTTCTATCCAACGTGATCCAATAACGCGGTAAATCGGTGCTTCCACCATTTTGGCTGCGCATGGGATAACGGGTACAGTGAATTTGCAGGTTGATCGTTGGCGTCAGTATGTCATAGATCTCCCGTTGTAACTTGCTCCATGGGCGTTGTGTCATTGTTTTTCCTCAAGCCGGTGACGCGCTTCACTGCGAATTTTCCGCGTTGCCCCTGTTTTCACTAAATCACGTAACAGCGAAAGATCGGGTTGATCGACAAATAAGAGTAATGATGGATCCTCTTTTAACCACGTCGTTTTCACATCGGCAGCCAACTGTGGATTATTAATAACCAACGCCCGATCCTGAGCCTCAGTCAATGTCGTTAACAAAGACGCCGGGGTATGTGCGTTGCGCAATGCCGTTTGGCGCAAATGATCATTGCGACTTTGCAGCAATGCACGCCACCATTCATCATCTGATTTATCTTTTATCGTAGCCAGTTCCGCAACAATATCTGGAGATCTTCGCTGATATTTATATCAACCTTGATGAATAATGAATATATCGGAAATCGAAAAAATCGCAGCAGAGGAAATATTATTATGGGTGAAAAAGAGGATATTTCAGAAAAGTGCCCTCCCGTTCAAGGGGAAGGCGAGGAATTACAGATAGCGGCACAGATAGGAGGTGGATTCGGCAACTTGCAGATGAAACTCGCTGTGACCAGGAACATTAAACACCGAACCGGCTTCGAACACTTGCCAGTCGGTCGCGTCAGGCAGTAACACATTCAGCGCACCACTGATTACCGTCATCTCTTCCGGTTCAGCGGTGCTGAAGGTGTATTCGCCTTCAACCATAACACCTACGCTGGCGCGGCCAGTGCTACTGCTGGAAAAGCCGATTGATTTCACTTTGCCGGAAAAGTACTCATTACTTTGAAGCATAAACTGGCCCTGTCTGGTAGTTGAACATCTACTTCACTATAGGGGCCAATAGCGTTGGCTGTCACGCAAAATTACACCAGTAATTCCGCAGCCAGCCGTGCAATCAATACGTTAGAGAGCAAGACAGGAACATTGAGCTGTTTTTGCAGTAAATCGCGATGACGCTGGTTAAATCCCAAACAATCCAGCATGATGACATCTGCGCCTTTTGCCAATAATTCTTTCCCGGCATCAATGATTTTTTGCTCCGAATCATGAACGGGGTTACCCAATGAAAATATCGGCGGTTTCTGCAAAATTTGCCATTTTTGCGCCTGAATGGTCAGCAACTCCTCAACCGGTACGATAATCCCCACCTGATGATCTTCAACAATAGTGGAAACCAGCGGTGGCAATATTCGCGACGGCTCAAGAAAGATCGTATTACGCGCAGTCATACTACTAATGTTTGCCGTACTCATTAATATAATGACGTCGTAGCCTTGATTATCGAGTACTTCAACCACACCTCGCAGGTCACGCTCCACTTTGCGACGCGAAACGAGGGCCAGCTGATTGTCATTTAATAATGTGAGAATGGTATCTTCACCTGCTTCTGGCGCGTACTCCGCCATCACTTCTTCGCGGCTTAACTTCCCCAGCAGGCTATGATGAGAAATATTATCTTCGTCAATGTATTCTGTCAGGAGCGGCAAAACTTCCTGCATAGGTACAATGCCGATGGTCAGGATCGCCAACGACGCACTCATTCTTCTTCCACCTTACTTTTATTTCGTCGTTAATTACCGGGCAAGTGTTAAACACCGCTACTGACACTTACTTGTGCTACAAATGACAAAAAGCGTAGCAGCAGACGTACACGACATAGTGTAAAGATTACAAATGATTCCAGTAATGGATTGTTATTGTTTAATATTCTAATTATTTGAAAAACATGAATTGTGAAAAATGTGACACAGATCCCTTGTCGTGGCACTCAGAGTCCCTTCCGAGCAGTCTGATGCGGTCACTCTTTGTCAGGATCCTCATAGCGTTTTTTCGCATCCATCGCTTCCTGAGCGGTCGGATGTTCACTGATCAACGAGTCTGGTTTAGGATGATCGGCTCTGAGTTGGTACCAGGTTACCGTCTGTCCTGGCTTTCCTTTTTCAATCGTCACTATATATGCTTCACGAGGATAAGGCGGTTTCGTTGGCATCGTTCTTCCTTATTTTACGGGATGAACGTTAAGTATAGGCGCTCGAAAATCAACAATGGATCGTCTGTGCCAGGACGCTGCAAATTTCAGAAACCACCTGGCTGGGTTCGTTTGTTGCGTCGATGATAATATGCGCAACTTCGCGATATAACGCATCGCGTTCTTCCAGCACTTCCTGAACTTCTTCGCTCAGCGGTTTTCCCGTTAAGGTAGGCCGTAAATCTTCTTCCGGTGCAGCTTGCAGGCGATTAACCAGGACCGATACAGGCGCACACAAATAAACCACGATCCCGTTATTTCGCATGAAGTGACGATTAAATTCCGTCAGAATAATGCCGCCACCTGTAGCGATAACGGTGGATGGCGCAGTTACCGCTTCCAGTGCCGCCGTTTCTCTGGCGCGAAATCCCGCCCACTCTTCCCTTTCGACGATCTCCGCGACCGTCATATTGAGCTGTGATTGCAGCCACTGGTCGGTATCGACAAACCGGCGGTTAAGCGAATCGGCAAGGGCCATTCCGACCGTTGTTTTACCACAGCCCCGAGGCCCAATCAGAAAAAGAGGTTGTGTCATCGTGGGTTTTCCCCAATAGGTCGCAATGCGGCGAAAGCCGGTGTCATGAGAATATCGATCATACCATCAAACTAGTACAATCTCGATTGTAAAGAGAAAATTCCACTCAAAGTGCAAATTTCAATACATTCCTTACTATACCAAGAAACATTCAAGAATGAAGTGTAAATAATAAATTACATTCCCCCGTAACTACGTTGCGCGTCCAGCCACCACTTCTCCAGCTCTGCGGCAAAGGCCTGGCGGTCACGTTGTGAAAGACTATCTGGCCCTCCGGTCTGGATCCCACTGGCGCGTAAGGTATCCATAAAATCACGCATGGTCAGGCGCTCACGAATGGTCGCTGGCGTGTAACGTTCGCCGCGCGGATTAAGCGCCGCCGCGCCTTTCTCGATGGCTTCAGCCGCCAAAGGAATATCTGCGGTGATAACCAAATCGCCCGCTTCACACTGCCGGACAATTTCGTTATCAGCAACGTCGAAACCTGCCGCGACGCGCAGCGTACGAATAAATCGCGACGGCGGCACGCGTAAACTCTGGTTTGCTACCAGTACCAGCGGCATCTGCATACGTTCAGCCGCGCGATACAAAATCTCTTTAATTACATTGGGACACGCGTCGGCATCCACCCAAATTGTCATAAAATCATCCTTTGTTGGGTAATCTTCTATTGTGTCGCGCTTTTGCCTTCCGGCATAGTTCTGTTTATGCTTCTGCCAGCAATTATCAAAACAATGAATTTCACGGCAGGAGTGAGGCAATGGAAAAGAAAATCGGTTTTATTGGCTGCGGCAATATGGGAAAAGCCATTCTCGGCGGTCTGATTGCCAGCGGTCAGGTACTTCCAGGGCAAATCTGGGTGTATACCCCCTCCCCGGATAAAGTCGCTGCACTGCATGACCAATTCGGCATCAACGCCGCAGAATCGGCGCAGGAAGTGGCGCAAATCGCCGACATCATTTTTGCCGCCGTTAAACCTGGCATCATGATTAAAGTGCTTAGCGAAATCACCTCCAGCCTGAATAAAGACTCTCTGGTCGTTTCTATTGCGGCGGGCGTCACGCTCGACCAGCTTGCCCGCGCGCTGGGCCATGACCGGAAAATTATCCGCGCCATGCCGAACACTCCCGCGCTGGTTAATGCCGGGATGACCTCTGTAACACCAAACGCCCTGGTGACCCCAGAAGATACCGCTGATGTGCTGAATATTTTCCGCTGCTTTGGCGAAGCGGAAGTGATTGCCGAGGCGATGATCCACCCGGTCGTCGGCGTGAGCGGTTCTTCGCCAGCCTACGTCTTTATGTTTATCGAAGCGATGGCCGACGCCGCCGTGCTGGGCGGGATGCCACGCGCCCAGGCGTATAAATTTGCCGCTCAGGCGGTAATGGGTTCCGCAAAAATGGTGCTGGAAACGGGAGAACACCCGGGGACACTGAAAGATATGGTCTGCTCACCAGGGGGCACTACTATCGAGGCGGTACGCGTACTGGAAGAGAAAGGCTTCCGTGCCGCAGTGATCGAAGCGATGACGAAGTGTATGGAAAAATCAGAAAAACTCAGCAAATCCTGATGACTTTCGCCGGACGTCAGGCCGCCACTTCGGTGCGGTTACGTCCGGTTTTCTTTGCTTTGTAAAGCGCCAAATCTGCTGACTTCAACCACTCTCGATAATGACTCATTTGTGGGTTCAGCGGCGCGCCCCCCACACTAATCCGTAATATCACCTGCGGCGTATTCGGCAGGCGTAACGTATTTAATCCTTCATGCACCCGTAACATGGCGGTAATGGCGCTCTCTGCTGGCGTACCAGACATGATCACCGCAAACTCATCGCCGCCAAACCGACCAATCACATCGCTACCGCGCAGGGTAATTTGTAACTGTCGGGTAAGCGCAACAATCGCTTCATCGCCCACATCATGGCCCCAGGTATCGTTGATGCTCTTAAAATGGTCGATATCGATAATCAGTAACGTCGCATCGCGGTTATGTCGCCGACAGTTATCAAATTCATTGCGTAACATTGTTTCCCAATGACGTCGGTTATACACCCCCGTCATGCCGTCGCGGGTACTCATGACCTGCAATCTGCGTTTATGTTCTGCCAGTTTGGTCGCCGTCTGGTAGCTGACCCAGCCAAACAGCAGAGGATAAATGACGATAACAGGAAGGGAGAGCCACCATTCCAACGGCGCACTATTGAACGACACGGTGATGCCCGTCAGCTTGAGAGTGACAAGACAGGAAACCACCATCAACACCAGACCCGCAACAAACAGACGGGGGCCGCCTGCCCCCATCAAATTCAGACACATAATCATCAACATCGCGGTGGAAGGCAGCACATTTACGCCCATAACGCCTACCCACATTCCCGCTAATACTGCATCGGTTTTTAAATTGTAAATTTCCCGGCTAAGCGGATCGACAGCCCTGCTCGCTATCTGCCAGGCTAAATGCGGCCAGACGAACGCCCAGCCGACCAGCACCAGCCACCACCAGCCCGGCGGCGGGTGCGAAACCAACGTTGACGCAATCGGTAAGAACATGCCAGCCAGACCAACCGCGCGGGGTAGTCTGACGCGACGGGCGAAGCGCAGCCCGGACCGCTGATGTTCGTTTTGAGGAGTTAAAGGAGGTTCCTCCCCATGTGCCGCCGCTTTTTTGAAAAAGTTTTCATCATTCATTATTTTTGGGAACATTCAGAAACAATTTTCCCAAATTATAGAGACGGGGCTAAAGGCAGAAGTATGAAATTTCGGGTGAGCCATTTTCATCGCTCACCCGTTAGCACTATCAGATATCAGGCGGCTTTCTTGAGGCAGGCACTCATAAACTTATTACGATCATCACCTTTCAGAGATTGTTGCGTTGCTTGATTATTGCATTCACGCATCTTTTGCTGCTGTGGCGTCAAACTTTTTTCACCAGGCGCAGACTTGCTGTTCTTCAGACAATCTCTCATGTAGGTCTTACGAGCATCCCCTTTCAACGCCTGCGCCGTCGCCTGCTGATTACAGGAGGTCATACGCTGTTGTTGCGGGGTTAAGGCCCTCTCGGCAGCGCCGACGGTGGTTAAAAAAACCAGGCCGAAAAGCAAGGTAACCAGTAATGTTATTTTCATAGCACCATCCCTCTTCATCTTTTAACCATGAGCGTTTGCGCCCGTGATCTGCCATTAAGTCTGGTTGCTAACAGCAAAAAAACCACCCGACAGCGAAAATTCACCGCCGGGCGAGGTTTTATTTCAGCCCCAGCGCGTCTTTCATGGTGTAGAAAAGATCGGTCTGGTCGGTCAGTCCAACGACATTGGCGGCATGCGGGCCATACGCCGCAATACGCAACTGACTGCCGGTATGTTCTTGTGAATCCTCTTCGGAGTTCCCGTAGCTCATCACCATCACCGCACCATCTTTGGTATTTAGCGCCTGGGTAAGGCCCGGAGCTTTGGTATCCGGCGCAACAATCTGGCTGGCGTGGGCGTGGTCAGCGGTAACGATGACCAACGTGTTACCATCCTTTTTAGCGAATTCCAGCGCCCGTTGTACGGCTTCATCGAGATCGACCGTCTCACCAATTTGCCCACAAGGATTCGCAGCGTGATCCTGCTTATCAATTGACGCACCTTCAACTTGCAGGAAAAAACCTTTCTCATTTTTACTCAACAGTTCAATGGCTTTGTCGGTCATCTGCGCCAGGGTCGGTACGCTGTCATTACGTTGGGGATTAGGCGTACAGGTAACAGCGGGCTTATCGATATTGCCGTGGTACGTTGCTTTCGGTCCTTGCCAGCGCACTGGCATATTGCCGTCAGCGAACAGGCCAAGCAGGGGTTTTTGCTGGTTCGCTTCCGTCACCGCATTTAGCGAGGCGGCATCGTTCACTAACTGATAACCACGCGCCTGCGCCTGTTCACGCAGCGTTTTTCCCTGCCATTCACCGGCGGTTGCCGTTTCAGCAAAGGTTTTTGCGCCGCCGCCAAGCGTAACATCGGCACGGGCGTTAAGCAGCTGTTCGGTAATCGATCCTTTTCCACCTTTTTCCAAAGCGTTACCCGGACATTTTTCACTGGTCACGCTCGGACCGTAGCATTTGCGCGAAGTCACATGCGCCACCAGCGCGGCAGGCGTGGCATCCTGCAACTCTGCGGTAGAAACGTTACCGGTCGCCAGTCCTGCGGCTTTTGCCATTTCCAGAATCGTTGGGTGATCTTTCTCGTGAATATCGACGCCCAGCGCGCCATTATAGGTTTTGACACCGGTTGACCAGGCGGTTGCTGATGCAGCCGAGTCGGTGACATAGTCCGGTTTACCGGTTTTTTTATTCAGCGCATAGTGCGTATATTGCCCGGTAAGCGGTAAAGCATCGATACCTTTAAAAAAGCCGCCCGCACCTTCGGCATAATTGCGTGCGGCAGTAATTTCCGAGTCCCCCATCCCATCGCCAATCAGCAAAATAATATTTTTTGCAGGTTTATCGCTAAGAGAATCACGCAGAGCGGCGCTCTGATCACCCGTTAAGCGGCGAGCACCGCCAGGTGCAGTAATATCGCCCTGAGCAGCCCGGTTTTCCAGAATAGGCATTTCTGGTGTCCGGGCTTTTGTCACAGGGGTAAACAGTAACGGTAAGAGTGCCAGTGCAATAGTGCTTTGTTTCACTTTATTTTCTCCATGTACAAATACATTAAAAAATAAAAACAAAGCGACTATAAGTCTCGGCCATGACAGCTTTATGACAGTTGTTGAAAAGATTAACTTTTTACTGACGAGGATGCCTCAATAACTTCTTTACGTAATCGCGCAGCAGCTCCGTATCGTCGTCAGGAATGCTGGCGTCGAGCTTTACCTCGTACAGCGCCCCTTCTACCTGATCAATCAACCGCTGTTGGTCATTTTGTGCCATATTGCGAAGCATTGCCGTGACGATAATCTCCAAAGCTTCTACCTGCGTGCACAATTCTTTCGACTCTTCTTCTTTTTGGGCAAGCTTAAATAACAACTCCGCAATGAGATTTTTCATGTCTGTATTTCCTTATCCAAAGTATGGAGAAGTTAACATTATGTTTCACAACTTCATAGTGTCTGGAAGTATTATTTTTATGACAAAGGAAATACTTTGCACAAATATTTTTTTATTTGGCTACCAGCGAAACGTTTCTCTTATTTAAAAAGTTACCCACATAAAATACAGGCCTTTAATTATCAACTTTTATTATAAGTAAAAGTTATGAAATATATTCTCTTCGCTAACTTATCATTAAGAGAAAAAACTCACTGCATAGCCATTTAAACCAGGAATAAATTCGCCTCCCGTTCATCATTTTTGTGATCTTGCGCACATCATTGAGATAACGCACTTTCTTCACCAGTACGTTGCACGCTTTGTCAGCAGAAGATTGCAACATTCTGTCAGAAGGCCGCGAATCCCCCGTTTTGTCGTGGTAATGTATGCACTTTGTGTTAGACGGGATAGGTTTTCAAGATGGAAAAACTGCGGGTAGGAATCGTTTTTGGTGGTAAATCAGCGGAACATGAAGTGTCTCTGCAATCGGCAAAAAACATTGTCGATGCCATTGATAAAAGTCGCTTCGACGTTGTACTGCTGGGCATTGATAAACAAGGGCAATGGCACGTCAGCGATGCCAGCAATTATCTGCTAAATGCAGACGATCCTGCCCATATTGCATTGCGCCCTTCGGCGACCAGTCTTGCGCAGGTGCCAGGTAAACATGAGCATCAACTTATCGACGCGCAAAACGGTCAACCGTTGCCGACGGTGGATGTCATTTTCCCGATTGTCCACGGTACGCTGGGCGAAGATGGTTCCTTGCAGGGAATGCTGCGGGTCGCCAATTTACCCTTTGTAGGTTCTGATGTTCTGGCTTCAGCGGCCTGTATGGATAAAGATGTCACCAAACGTCTGCTGCGCGATGCCGGGCTGAACATTGCGCCATTTATTACCCTGACGCGCACTAATCGTCACAACATCAGTTTTGCCGAAGTGGAGTCTAAACTGGGGTTACCGCTGTTTGTAAAACCTGCTAATCAGGGGTCTTCTGTTGGTGTCAGCAAAGTAACCAATGAAGAACAATTCGCAATTGCCGTCGATCTGGCGTTCGAGTTCGATCATAAAGTGATCGTTGAGCAAGGGATCAAAGGTCGTGAGATCGAATGCGCAGTTCTTGGCAACGACAATCCGCAAGCCTGCACCTGTGGCGAGATCGTACTAACCAGCGATTTCTATGCCTACGACACCAAGTACATTGACGAAGATGGCGCGAAAGTGGTGGTTCCGGCAGCCATTGCACCAGAAATCAACGATAAGATCCGGGCGATTGCCGTTCAGGCTTATCAAACGTTGGGATGCGCAGGCATGGCGCGTGTAGACGTTTTTTTAACTCCAGAGAACGAAGTGGTGATCAACGAGATCAACACACTGCCTGGCTTCACCAACATCAGTATGTATCCGAAGCTGTGGCAAGCCAGTGGTCTGGGTTACACCGACCTGATCACGCGTTTGATTGAACTGGCGCTGGAGCGTCACGCTGCGGATAACGCATTGAAAACCACAATGTAATTTTTAGATGCCCAATAACTTTTATTGGGCATTTAAGACTGATGGCAAACGTAAGATTGCCTGATGCGCTTTGCTTATCAGGCCTACCAGATAATTGCAGTATACTGATTTTGCATGCTTTTGTTGGCAGGATAAGGCGTTCGCGCCGCATCCGGCAAAAACAACGAGCACTTTGTCAGCCCCCAGAATGCCCACTCCTCTGTTATTGGGCGTTTTCAGTTTCTTCATCGCGACGACGGATAATCAGCCCCGCCAGCCAGAAACTAATCACCCACGTCACCAGACCGACGGCATAGGTCTGCCAACCTTTTGCTTCAAATCCCAGTAAACCCACCACGCCATTAAGAATGAATATAAGACCAATGGCGAACGCATAGTAGTGCCAGTCACGGCGAATTTTTACAGGCAGATTCATGGCAGCTCCGTTAACGAAAAACAACATCCTTGCATATTCTGCAACATCCGTCTGTGGTATACACAACATTTCTGCAACTGTTAATAAATTTAACGTAAGCGCATCATTTAAACCGTCTTTCGCCTCCCTTTCCTGTTTCCGATACTAATGTCCAT